>DASVUF010000212.1:0-2889 GCA_036387195.1 Pyrinomonadaceae bacterium
CGCGAGATGCCCGCCTCCTCCATCGTCACGCCGTAGAGGGCGCGCGCCATCTCCATCGTCCGCTTGTTGTGCGTGATGACGAGGAACTGCGTGTCCTGCGCCATCTCCTTGATTTTCGTCGTGAAGCGGCCGACGTTGGCCTCGTCGAGCGGCGCGTCCACCTCGTCGAGCAGGCAGAAGGGCGACGGGCGGTAGCGGAAGATGGCGAGGACGAGCGCGAGCGCCGCCATCGCCTTCTCGCCGCCCGAGAGCAGCAGCACGTTCTGCAAACGCTTGCCCGGCGGCTGCGCCACGATGTCAATGCCGCTTTCGAGCACGTCGTCCGAGTCGAGCAGGCTCATCTCGCCGCGGCCGCCGCCGAAGAGTTCGAGGAAGAACTGCCCGAAGTTGCGGTTGACCTCCTCGAAGGCGTGGCGGAAGCGCTCGCGCGAGCGGCGCTTGATCTCCCTGAGCGCCTCCTCCGTCGAGGCGATGCCGTCCGTGATGTCCTGCCGCTGCGTGGTGAGGAACGTCAGCCGCTCCTCGTTCTCGGCCAGCTCTTCGAGCGCCATCATGTTGACCGCGCCGAAAGATTCGACCCGCGCGCGCAGCTCTTCGAGGCGCGCCCGCGACGCTTCGAGCTCGAAGCCCTCGCCGGGCGGGTTCGCCGCCGCGACCTCTTCGAGCGGCTGGTTCAGCTCGCTCAGGCACGACTCGCGTACGTAGTTGAGCCGCGCCGCGGCCTCCGCCCTCTGGACTTCGAGCGCGGCGCGGGCGTCGCGCGCAGAGGAGGCGAGCTGGTGAAGCTCGGTGACTTCGAGCGAGAGGGCGTCGGCGCGCTCGCGCGCCTCGGCCAGCCGCGCCGCCGACTCGCCGACGCGGCGTTCGAGCGAGGCGCGCTCGTCCTCCTCGCCGGCCGAAGACTCGTCCAAACGGGCCAGCGATTCGCGCAGCGCTTCGAGCCGGGCGGCGGCCTCGGCCTCCTCGCGCCCGTGCCGCTCCAGCCGCGAGTTGAGCTCGGCCGTCTCCGACTCCATCCGCCTCAGCTCGGCGGCGGCGGCGCGGCGGCGCTCGGCGGCGGCGGCGGCCTGCGCGCGCTGCGCGCCGAGGTTCTCGCCCTCGGCCGACGCGGCGCGGCGCGCCTCGGAAAGCGCCTCGGCCGCGCCCGAGACGGCGGCCTGCGCCGCGGCGCGCGCGCCCTGCGAGGTTTCAAGCTCCGCGAGCTGGCGCGAGCGGCGCTCCCCGACCTCGCGCCGCTCCTCGGCGAGCCGCGCGGCGTCGTCGGCCACGACGCGCATGTGGCGCTCGGCGCGCTCTATCTCCTGCTGCAACTGCGCGGCGCTCACCTCGCGCGCGACGTGCTCGCGCTCCTCGCGCCCTATCTCGTCGTTGAGGAGGACGAAGGCGTCCTCAAGCTCGCCGAGGCGCGCGCGCGCCGCCCGCGCCGCCTCTTCCGCGAAGACGAGGTCGGCTTCGAGCCCCACCATGCGCAGCTCAAGCTCGCGCATCTCGCGCTTGAAGGCGAGGAGCCCCGCGCCCTCGTCCGAGACGGGGTGGCCGCCCGCCGCGATGAGCTGGCCGCCGACGACCCACTCGCCCGCCGCCGTCACGCACATCTCGCCGGTCGGCAGCGTCAGGAGCATCGCGCGCTCCAGGCCGGGCGCCACGCGCGCCTCCATCTCGCGCGCGAGCGTGCGACCGAGCACGGCCGCTATCTCGCGCGGCGCGCCGAGCAGCCTGCCGACGCGCGTGTCCTCGTCAACGTCGGCGTCAACGTCGGAGGCGCCCCGGCCGCCCGCGCCGCGACGGCCGTCCGCCTCGTCTTCGTCGTCGGCGAGAATCGCGCCGCGCGGCGACTCGTCCGCCTCGTCCAGCTCGGCCGCGCCGCCGCGGATGCCGGCGACGAGGAAGGTGGCGCGCCCCGCGCCCGTCGCGCTCAGCCACGCCGCGGCGCGCACGGCGTCGTCGGGCGTCGGCACGATGACGGATTGCAGGTAGGGCCCGAGCACGCTCTCGACGGCGCGCTCCCAGCGCGGCTCGACGCGCAGCACGTCGGCGAGCGTGGCGACGACGTGGAAGTCGCGCTCGGGGTCGCCCTCGGCCGGCGCGAAGATGCGCTGGACGGACTGCGCGTAGAGCGAGTGCTGCGTGTCTATCTCGTTCAGCGTGTCGAGGCGGTGCCGGACGCGCGCCGACTCGTCGCGCGCCCGCGCCCGCTCGGCCTCGGCCGCCGCGACCTCGGCGCGCGCGTCCGAAAGCTCGCGCGCGCGCGACTCGCGCTCGGCGTAGAGCGCGTCGAGGTGCGCGCGCGCCGCCCGAATCTCGACCTGAAGCTTCTCGGCCTCGGCCTTCGCCTGCTCGTGCGCGGCCGCGGCGCGCTCGCCCTCGCGCGCCAGCCCCTCGGCCTGCGCCGCCAGCTTGTCGAGCACGGCCTCCAGTTGCCGGCCGATTTCGGCCAGGCGCTCGGCGGCGGCCGTGTGCGTCAGGAGTTCGGCGCGCGCGGACTCGATGGCGGCCTCGGCCTCGGCGACCTCCGAGGTGCGGCGCGCGTAGGCGGCCTCGGCCTCCGCGAGCAGGCGCGCGCTCTGCTCGCTCGCCTCGCGCATCTGCACGTCCTTGAGGACGAGTGACTCGCTCTCGGCCGTGACGGCGGCGATGCGCGCGGCGACCGTCTCGGCCTCGCGCCTCACGTCGGCCAGGCGCCTTTCGAGCGCGGCAATCTGCTCGCCCTGGTAGGCGCGCTCGCGCTCGCGCCGGTCGAACCTGAGCGCCGACTCGGAGACGGCGGCGCGCGCCTCGGACAACTCTTCCTCGCGGCCCCGGGCCTCGGTCGTCGCGCGCCGCGCGTCCTCCTCGCGCTCTTCCAGCTCGGAGGCCAGCCGCTCGACCTCCTCGTTGGCGGAGTCGAGC
>DASVUF010000213.1:0-20335 GCA_036387195.1 Pyrinomonadaceae bacterium
ACGTATGATGAGGGCCGCGCCGCCCTTCCCGCTTCGCTCACGCCTTTTGAAGCGCGCCGCGCGCCCCTCGCCCCTCAGGGCTCGTTGCCGAGTTCGGGGACGGGGCGGCCCATGGACTGATAAATCCGGACTATCTCATCCATACGCTGGCGCGGCCCCGAGGCCGAGGGGTCGTAGCGCAGGCCGCGCCGGTAGTCTGCGAGCGCGAACTTGTAGAGCTGCGGGCTGCCCTGGTCGCGCAGGAAGTCGGCGCGCTCGAAGTAGGCGGCGGCGGCGGCCTTCCTGTCGGCCTCGCCCGCGCCGGCGGCCCTGGCCTTCGCCTCGGCCTTCTCGATTTTCGAGTCGAGTTCCGGCGTCTCGACCGGCGGCTTCGTCGAGGCCGGGGACGCCGCGCCGCCGCCGCCGGCCTTCGCCGCCGCCGCGCCGCCGTGCGACGAGGTGACGCCGGGGTTGGCGGGGGTCACGCCGTGCTGGATGCTGGTCTGGGCGTTGTTGGACGCGCCGTTGGCGTTCTGCCTCGAAGCCGTCGGCGCGCCCGCCCCGCCGCAGGCGGCGAGGGAGGCGGTGGCGGCGAGCGCCGCGGCGAGGAAGGGCTTTCGCATCAGTCTTCTACTCCCGTCAGGAATGCTGTTTCCCGGCGATGATACACAGAAACGCCCGCCGAAGTCACACGCGACCGGCGGGCGTTCTCGTTTCAGGGTTTCCGCGCGGCGCTCACTTGCCGGTGTGGCACTTGACGCACTCGTTGGTGGTCGGCGCGGTCGTGAGCTTGCGCTTGGCGACGGCCTCGTCGTGGCACGAGTTGCAGTTGCGGTGGAACGCCTCCTCGTTGGTCAGGACGGTCGGGTCGGTGTCGCCGTCGTAGGTGACCTCGGGGATGGCCGCGAGCAGGGCGGGCTTCGCGCCCTCCTGCGCGTGGCAGGAGCGGCAGGTCTCGACCTTGGGCGTCTTGGCGTCCTTGACCGTCTCGGCCGTGAGCGCGACGGCGCGGTCGGCCGGGTGCGCGGACTTGAGCGGCGGGTGCTTGGCGGCCTCGGCGGCGGGCTGGTCCGTGTGGTGGCACTCGACGCAGCCGATGGGCTTCGTGCCGTCCACGCTGTAGTTCTTGGTCGCGTGGTTGACGTGGCTGAAGGTGACGGGGAGGCTCTTGGCCTTGTCCTTCCTGGAGTCGGTCGAGAGCTTGTACTCGTCCTTCGGCGCCTGCCCGCCCTGCGCCGTGAGCGAGGCCGGGCCGGACTTGAGCGCGGAAGAGTTGCAGCCCGCGGCGCACACGAGACACGCGAGCGCGGCCGACGCGATGAGCAGTTTCATGGCTGATAGTCCTCGGGAGTTGTGTCGGAAGAACTTCGCGGCGGGAGAGATGAAACCCTGCTGGTCATGGACGAAGGCTGCGCCTCGCTTTGCTTTTCCTGGTCTGGGGCTGCGGAATGATAGACGCGCCCCCCGGCCTTGTCAAACTTTTTTCCCGGCGGCGCTAGAAGCGGAACGTCTGCCCCTTGTGGCAGCGCTTGCAGTCGGCGAAGTCGTCGCCGCCGAAGGCGCGGCGGTTGTTGTGACAGGTCATGCAGGTCTGGGCGCGCCCCGAGCCGAAGTGCTGCGTCGGCCGCGGCGCCGTGACCTGCCGGCCCTGCCCCGCGCCCGCGCGCACCTGGTGGCACTCGTCGCAGCGCAGCCCCTGGCGCGCGCCGTGGCCGGCGTGGCTGAAGCTGACCGCGTAGGCGCGCGAGTTCGCGGGCGTGCGGCGGTAGCCGCCCTGCGCGTGGCAGGTCGCGCACGAAGAGATGTCGCCCGCCGGGCCGCGCGCGCCCGGCGTGTGGCAACTGTAGCAGTTGTCGTGAGCCGAAGCGCCCGCCGGGATGGTGAGCGCGACGCCGCGCCGCGCGGGTCGGTGGCACGAGGCGCAGCCCTGCTGCGGCCGCGCGCCGCCCGCCGCGTGGCGCGCGTGGTCGAAACGCATGTTGAAGGAGGCGAGGCCGGGGAAGGCTTTCAAAGGCGGCGCGCCGCCTTCGAGACTGGTGTGGCAGTTCGCGCAGAGCGCGCCGCTGTTGGCCAGGAACTGCTGGATGTGACAGTCGGCGCAAGCCTTGTGCCCGGGCAGGCGCGGCCGCGCGGAGTTGTCCTCGCGGCGGTGGCACGAGTCGCAGGCCAGCTCGGCGTGGCGCGGGACGGAGTGCGAGAACTTGGTCGGGCCGCCGCTCTCCTGCGCGGGCGCGGGCGCGGAGGCCGTCGCGGGCGTCGCGGCGGCGGGCGAGGCCGGCGCGAGTCGCCCCGAGGCGAAGACGGACACGAGGCCGGCCGCCCCCAGCAGCGCGAGCAGGCGTGCGAGCCGCCGCGCGCCGTCACGCTCGCGTCGCGTCGCGCGGGGGCTTCGGCCGCCGCCCGCGCCTTGACTTCCCTTTTCGTCGGGCGCGTCTGTCATCGGCTATTTTCCGACCGCGTCGAGGTGCGATTTGGGCGGCGGCTGGCCGCCGTAGTTGACGTGGCACTTGACGCACTTAAAGCTCGCGTCGGCCAGCTTCTTCTCCACCTCTTCGTTGAGAATCTTCTTGGGGCGCGCGCTGATGTGGCAGCCCGAGCCGCCGCCGCAGGAGAGGATGGGGACTTTGAGCGTCGAGTCGTCGAGCGTGCTGATGGCCGGGATGCGCGTGTGGCAGCTCGCGCAGTCAATCGAGCGGTGATTCTCCTCGTCGTGCGCGAAGGTGACGGACTCGCGGCGCAGGAGCTTGCGGACGACGAAGGGGTCTGCGAAGCCGTTGCGCGCGGCGAACTGCGCGTCGGCGTCCTTGCCGGCGGGCGGCGCGGGGACTCTGGCCTGCGGCGCGAGCTTGTGGCAGCCGGCGCAGTCGTTCGAGAAGGGCTTCTCGCCGCCGTCCTGCCAGTGGCAGTTGAAGCAGGAGGCGTGCCCCGTGGGCGTCGTCTTCAAGAGCCCTTCGGGGAGCGGGGCGGCCGCGCCCGCCGCGGCCTGCGCCGCCGGCGTCGCCGCGGCCGCGGCGGAAGCGGCCTGTGCGCCGGGGCGCCTGTACGTCTCGTGGCAGATGGAGCAACTGTTCGGCTTCTCCTTCGCCGCCTCGCCCTGCGCGAACGCGGCGCGGACGAAGCGGGCCTCGCCCCTCCGGGGCGCGGGCGCGGCCGCCATCACGTCCTGGTGCAGGTCGTGCGGGAAGACGATGGCGAACTCGCGCGGCTCGGCCTTCGCCCGCTCGGAGCGCGCGAAGGCTTCGGGCGGGTTGGCGAAGGGGTGGCGGTCGCCCGCGCGCGGCGAGACGACGGTGTGGCAGACGGTGCAGATGACGGGGCGCGCGCCGACGAAGAACTGCTGCCGGTGACAGCCGACGCAGGAGGCGTGCTCGGGATAGTCGGTGACGTCGGGGAAGGCCGCGTCCGCCGCGCGCGCACGCGCCCAGTTGTCCGAGGGCGTCTGGTGGCAAGAGGCGCAGGAGTCCCGGCGGTGCGCGGGCGTCGAGTGCGTGAACTTCGAGTAGTCCACGCGCGGCCTGCGCTGGGCGGCGGGCGCGCGCCGTCGCTGCTGCGCGCGCCGTCGCTGCTGCGGCTCGGGCTCGGGCGTGGCCGCCGCGGGCGCCGGCCGCGGCCAGCAGACGGGGGCCGCGGCCGCCAGGAGCAGGAGCGCGAACGTAAGTGTGCGGTGCTTCATCCGTCAGCCAAACAGACAGGCCGCGTCAGCCGGTCGGGAATGCGCCCGAGCGGTTGAGGCTCGCTAAGAACTGAAGGTAAAGCTGCTGCCTGAGGGTAAAGCTAAGGGCCAGGCTTCCGAAAAGATTTATCGTCAGCCGCGGGTTGTAACACAGTCGGCGAAAGGCTGACAACAACTTTTTGAGTCGGGCGGGTCGGGGGCGTCATTCGTCTTCCCCCCTTGCGCCCCTTCGCTCAGGGCGCGGAGGCCGCCTGACCGGCGGGCGCCGTGAGGACGTAGGTGACCGCCCACATCTGCCGCGGGTTCGGCGGCAGCGTCGTCACCTTGCAGTCCCAGACCACGCCGCCCTCCCCGAGCGGGAAGAGGTTCGAGAGGTAGTAGTCGCCCGGCCCGAAGCCGTTGAAGACGGCGCGCCCCTTCTCGTCCGTCATGAACGAGACGACCTTCCCGCTCCTCCGCCCGGCCTCTTCGAGCCACGCGCGCTTGCGCTTGAAATACTCCGTCCGAACGTTCTTCAGGGGGAAGTTGACGGCGAGCCACCTGAGCGCCAGCCGCTCGCTGCGGTGCTTGCGGAGCCCCTCCTCGTAGGCGCGCCTGAACTCGGGGACGGTCTTGACGGCCTCGGGGAACTCCGCCTCGAACTCGGGGCAGTAGAGCGAGTCGCAGTCGTGGCGCGCGAGCCACTCGCGGAGCTGCGGGCTCGCGCCCTGAAGGTAGTCGGCGCGCTTCGGCATCGAGGCCCAGTCGGGGCCGCCCGCCGAAAAGGCGCTGCGCCTGAGCAGGTAGAGCCGCTTGCGCGCCAGGGGCTTCTTGTCCGCGCCGAAGAGAAAGACGCGTATGCCGCCGGCCTCGGCCGGGCCTCCGGCGGCCGACGCCGCGGGCGCCGAAGGGGTCGCAGCAGTCGCGGGAGCCGCGGCGGTTGCGGGGGTCGCGGCGGCGGGAGTCGCGGGCGCGGCCGAGGCGGGCGCGGCCGGCCTCAGGGCGATGGGCGTGGGGCTCGGCTGGCAGGCGGCGGCGGTCGGCGTCTGCGCGCGCGCGGCCGCGGCGGCGAAGAAGATGCAAAGGCCCGACAACAACACGGCCCTCAGAAGGAGTGTGCGCCGCTGAGTCCTCATCGTGCTGGTCTTCCGTGTGTGAACTGCACGGGGCGCGGCGACGGCCGCGCCGGCGATTCGCGAGGGGCGGCGGCGGACGCGGCCCGCCGCCGTGTTCTGACAAAGGCTCTCGGGTCAGTCGGTGGGAGACTTCTTCGGCGCGTCGCCGCCGCCGGCGGCCGGCGCGGACGAGCCGCCGCCGCGCGCCCGCGCAAGCTCCTCGCGCAGCCGTGGCAACTGGTCGTAGGTCGGGTCGGCCCTCTCCAGGCGCGCCAGCACCGTCTCGGACTCGGCGTACTTCTTCGTCTCGACGAGCATCAGCGCGAGGTTGTGGAGGCTCGGGACGTGGTTGGGGTCTATGTCGAGCGCGCGGCGCAGCTCGGCGACGGCCTTTTCGGGCTGGCTCGGCGTGCGCAGGTAGTATGTGAGCGCCAGCTCGGAGCGCGCGTCGCAGTCGTCGGGGCGCCTGGCGAGCGCCGCCTCGTACAGACGCGCCGCGTCCTCGTAGCGCCGCGCCGAAGAGTAGACGTTGCCGAGCTTGACGATGGTGTCGTAGTCGTCGGGGCGCAGCTTGTTGGCGCGCGACATGAAGTCAATCGCGTCCTCGTAGCTGCCCGCCTGGAAGTAGCCCTCGGCGGCCCGCGTCTGCGCGGCGAAGTCTTCGGGGTTCTCGCGCGCGGCGCGCGCCGCCTCGTCGGCCGCAGCGCGAAGCCGCTGCCGCTCCTGCGCGTCGTCGCCCGCCGCCGGCGGCTGGTCGGCCGCCGCCCCCGCGGCCGCCGCGCCGCCCGCCGGGACGGCCTGCGCGGCCTGACCCTGGTTGACGTGGACGACCAAGTGGAAGGCGACGACGTAGCCGAGCAGCAGCCCGACGGCCGCGAAAAGGATGTTCTCTCTGTTCATGGGAAACGCGCGGGCCGCGGCTCACGCCTCACGCGTAGGAGTGCAGGCCCGGCAGCAGGTAGCTGACGCCGAGGTAGGTGAAGACGATGAGCAGGAAGGCGACGATGGCGAAGTAGGCCGAGGCGCGCCCCGACCAGCCGCGCGAGATGCGTACGTGGAGGAACCCGCCGTAGGTCAGCCACGCCACGAACGCGCCCGTCTCCTTCGAGTCCCAGCCCCAGTAGCGCCCCCACGACTCGTTGGCCCAGACCGCGCCCGTCATCAGCAGCAGCGCGAGCCCGGCGAAGGTCACGCCGCCCGTCTTGTACATCAGGCTGTCAATCTTCTCACGGTCGGGCAGCGCCGCGCGCAGCTTGTCCGTGCGGAAGCTGAAGATAATGACGAAGAGCGTGCCCGCGAACGCCGTAATCAGCGCGGCCAGCTCGACGGGGTTGGCGTTGAGGCTCAGGAAGAACTCGCCCTGCCGCCCGCGCAAAAACTGCTCGCCCGCCTGCGCCAGCCGCTCGGCCGGCAGCGCGGCTATCTGCTCGGGGCGCAGCCCGTCGTTCTCGGCGAGGAACTGGCCCGCGCGCTGGAACTGCGACGGGTTGACGCAGGCCGCGCCCGCCGGGCGCGCGCCGCCCGCGTCGCAGACGGCGACCTGCTGGAGCGTCTTCACCTGGTAGACGAGCACGCAGACGGCGAGCGCCTGCGCGACCAGCGCCGCCTTCAGCACGTGGTGGCCCAGCCGGCGCGCGCGCTCGTCGCCGCCGTAGAGGTAGCGCAGGAAGAGCGCCGCCACGCCCGCCAGCAGCACGCCCGAGGCCAGCAGCAGCCAGCCGACGTAGGGCAGCTCGGCCCGCAGCGGCAGCGGGAACCGCGGCGGCAGGAAGACCGCCGAGCCGTAGGAGCCGACCGTCCCGCTCAACCCCCAGAAGACGCTGCCGACGGCCAGCACGCTCCCCTTGCTCACGGTCGCGATGACGGCGAGCGCGAAGAAGCTCGACCAGACGGCCATCGCCTCGGTCTTCACGCCGTCCTTCAGCAGGTAGACCACGGCCGTCGCGAAGCAGACGAGCGCGATGCCGTAGGAGAGCGCCGCGATGCCGACGTGGATGGGGCGCCAGTAGGAGTCGAGCACCGGCTGGAGGCCGACGATGTCGTCGCCGATGAAGCGCGCCAGAATCAGGATGAGCGACGCCAGCGGCAGGCTGACCGCGCCGAGGAAGCGGAAGTTCTTCCGGTGCGCAATGAGCAGCGTCGTGATGCCCGCGCCGAAGGCGAAGCCGAGCGACAGGTCGTAGAGGTTCGCGAACGGGATGTTGCGGAAGACCCACGGCCACTCGGCCTGCGGCTTGCCCTGCTGGAGCCAGATGGCGACGTCGTGCTCGCGGTAGGCTATCCAGCGGACGCACCAGCTCGCCAGGTTGAGCATCACGCCGAGCGTCGCGCTCCCGATGCCTATCTTCTCGAAGAGCGTCGAGGGCGCGTACAGGTTCGTCAGGTAGAAGACGGCCGCGATGAGGTAGGCGGCGAGCGCCATCATCATCAGCGCGCCGTCCGAGCTGAACCGCTCGGGGCCCGCCTGCGAACGCCAGAACGTCAGCGCCAGCGCGCCGGCGATGGCCGCGGCGGCCGGCAGGTACGACGACAGCCGCGCGCCCTTCAGGTTGATCTCCGGCGAGCCCGCCAGCGCCGGCTGCTTCAGAACTTCGCTCATGCCTTTTTCACCTCAACGGCTTCGCCGCCGACCGCGGCTGCAAGCTTCATGAAACGGTCGCCGAACCCGAGGTGGTTGCGGTTGGTGTTGCCGCCCGCCACGACCTCGAACCGCCCCTCGCCCTTCTCCTCGACGAGCGCCCACACGCGGTCGTGCGAGAAGAAGAAGACCGCGCACAGCGTCAGCCCCAGCAGCAGGAAGCCGACGTAGACGACCGTCGCGCCCGGGTCCTTCTGGACGGAGAGGATGTGCGCCCTCGGCGCCTTCTCGTAGTCCGCCAGCCGCCACGTGTAGCCCGCGACCGGCTGCTTGGCGAAGGGCGCGCGCTCGGCCATCTCGGGCGTGAAGGCGACGGCCTTGACGGCCCTGGCGCCCGGCGGCGTCACGGCCAGCGTGGCCGCGGGGTTGTTGTACGCGCTCGCCTCCGCCTCCTGGTTGTTATTGCCGACGGTGAAGTTCGCCGCGAAGTCCTTGAACTCGACGCGCGTGCCGTCGGCGAGCGCGGCCGAGCCGCCGCGCGGGATGTTCAACTCCTGCGGCGCGCCGCCGGCCTGCGGCGTCACGAGCAGCCTGATGCTGCGCGCCTTGCCGTCCGCGATGTAGCTGGCCTGGAAGAAGCGGTAGCCGCGGTAGTCGTAGGGGCTGTTGAGATGGATTTCCGCCTCCGTCTCGCCGCGCGCCGGGTCTTTGATCCTGACGCGCGTGTACCAGTCGAGCGTGTTGTCGGAGGTGATGGAGCCCTCCTTGCGGATGAGCTTCTGCTCGATGTCCGTGCACTCGACCTCGAAGGGGAGCTGGTAGACGGCGCGCGAGAGCTGGTCCACGTTGAAGACCGTCTCGGTCATCTCGCTCTGCGAGAGCCCCGGCTCCAGCGGCATGTTGCCGACGCGCCCGAACTGCGACGTCAAAAAGCCGCCGAAGAAGATGGTCAGCAGCGCGACGTGGACGGCGTAGGCGCCCAAACGGTTCCACGCCCCGCGCTCGCCGAAGACGAACGTCTTCCCGCCCTTCTCGGTCACGACCGTCTTCAGGCGCGACGCGCGGAACGCGCGCTCGACCTGCCCGACCGCCTGGTCGCGCGTCGCCGCCCTCAGGGCGAGCGTCGCGCTCTGCTCCTGCCCGCGCAGCCAGTGCGCCGAGGCGTCGAGCTTCTTGCGCGAGAGGTACGACCACGCGCCGGGGATGCGGTCAATCGAGGCCAGGACGATGTTGAGCGAGAGGACGAGCAGCAGCGCGTTGAAGTACCAGACGTGGTAGATGTCGAAGAAGCCGAGCTTGCCGTAGAGCCACTTCTGCGCCGGCGTCAGGCTGGCGAAGTACTTGTCGAAGCCGTCCACGTTCTGCTGCACGACGACCATGCCGACCATGCAGGCGACGGCGAGCAGCACCAGCAGGCTGACGCCGAAGCGCACGCTGCTCAGGAGGTTCAGCGCGCGCGTCACGAGCGAAGGCCCGGCGGCCCTCGCGGCGGCGGGCGCCTTCGGCACGCGCACTTCGGTTTTAGTCTCTTCTATGGCGGACATTTTGAAAGATTGGGACGGCCGAACATGGAAACGAAAGCAAGACCCGCGGGGCGACTGTCGGCGGGCGCTTCTTTTGAGTACGCTCGCATGATAACCAAATGCGCCCGCGCCGGCAACCTCTACCCGCCCCGAGACAGTGCGCCGCGCGCCGCCCGTGATACGTCCCGCAGGCGCGCGGCCGGCGGCGCGCGACGGCCTTCGGGCGCGCCCCGTTTGCCGCGCGCCCGTTTTGTCGCGCGCGCGGCGGCCGGCGGCGGCGCGGACTTTGAATCGCAAGCCCGTGTGTTATCATTTTCGGCGCGCAGGCGGCGGATGAAATTCCACCCGAAAGCCTTTCATCTTGGGCGCGCCCGCCGTGCGCTTGTCGCAAAGGAATCCCCTTCTCCAGTATGCCGAAAAACCTGATCATCTGCGCCGCCGGCATCGTCATCGGCTTCACCGTCGGCTTCTTCGTCACCAACGCGGTCACGAAGCCCACGGCCGCCGTGGCCTCCGCGCCGCGCGCCGCGTCCGCGGGCGACGCGCGGCCGCTCAGCCCCGAGCAGATGGGCGGGCAACTGCCGCCCGGCCACCCGTCGGTTGACGACGGCGGCGCGGGCGCGCCCGCCTCGACCTCGGGCGAGGCGCAGGCGGCGATGGACAAGGCCGACCGCGCCCCCAAAGACTTCGCCGCGCAGGCCGAGGCCGCGCGCGTCTTCTACGGCCTGCGCGACTACCAGAAGGCGTCGCTCTACGCCGAGCGCGCGCTCAAGCTCAAGGGGGCGGACTTCGACACGCTCGTCCTCGCCGGCAACGCCAAATACGACTCGCAGGACTTCGCCGCGGCGCAGGCCTTCTACGAGCGCGCGCTCGCCGTCCGGGCCGACTCGCCCGACGTGCGCACAGACCTCGGCAACACCTTCTTCAACCGCGGCGACTACGACCGCGCCGTCGCCGAGTACCGCAAGTCGGTCGCCGCCGACCCGGACCACCTCAACAGTTGGCGCAACATCGTCGCCGCCGCGCTCCAGAAGGGCGACAAACGCATGGCCGAGGAGGCCGTCTCGCAGCTCTCGCGCCTCGCCCCGCAGGAACAGGAGACGGAAGCCTACCGCCAGCGTGTCGCGCAGATGCCCTGAACGGCGCCGCCGCCGGCCCGCGCGCCGCGCTGGGCGCCCCGGCTCCCCGAATTCTCAACCCCGGACAGAAGCCCGACCGTGCGGGAGGGCGACCCGACTCTCGACATGAATTTCAAAGGAAGACTTACGCCCGCGCCGCCGGCCGGGCTTCTGGCGGGCGCCGCCGCCCTGCTGATGCTGCTCCTGCTCGCCCCGGCCGCGTCGGCGCAGGCCAAACTCGGCGAGGCCGCCGCGCGGCAGTTGAGGGCGCAGGCCGAGGAGTGCAACCGCGCCTTCGTCGAGGGCGACTTCGGCCGGCTGGCCGACTACACCTACCCGAAGCTGGTCACGCTGCTCGGCGGGCGCGAGAAGATGGTGGATTACTTGCGCAAGAGCGTCGCCGAGATGAAGGCCGACGGCTTCGAGCCGCTCTCCTACGCGCCGTCGGAGCCGACGCAGGTCCTGCGCGCCGGGCGCGAGACTTACGCGGTCGTCCCCGCGACGCTCAGGATGCGCGCGCCGGACGGCGTCCTCGTCAGCGAGTCTTTCATGATCGCCGTCTCGGCCGACGGCGGTAAGACGTGGAAGTTCCTCAGCGGCGGCAGCGCCACGCCGGCGCAGTTGAGGGCGCTGCTCCCAAGGGTGGCGGGCAGGCTCAGGCCCCCTGCGCCCGCGCCCGTCAGGCGCGAACCCGCGCCCTAGCCGAAAGACCTCATCCACCCGACACACTGCTCAAGCTCCGCGCGCATCCGCGCGGGGTCGGCGTGACGCATGCGGCCGTGGCCGGGCAGCACCCACTCGAAGCGGTAGTCCAGCAGCCTCTCCATCGAGCGCGTCTGCTCCGCCCACGAATACCAGCAGGCGGAGCGGAAGGCGGTCAGCGCCCGCCGCGTCGGCGACCAGGCGAGGTGGTCGCCCGTGAAGAGGTGTCTGTCGCGGTGGAGCAGGACGGCGTGGCCGCGCGTGTGGCCGGGCGTCGGGATGACGAGCAGGTCGGGGTCGAGGCGGACGGCCTCGCGGCCCTCGACGACGCGCTCGACGCCGTAGCGCGCCGCGCCGTCGTCGGCGTGCATCACGCGGCTCGCGCCGAAGTGGCGCGCGTACTTCTCCTGGTCGGCCACGTCGTCGCGGTGCGTGAGGAAGATGACGCGGACGCCGCCCAACTCCTCCATCCTGCGCACGAGCGGGCGCGTGAAGCGCGGCGAGTCAACGAGGACGTTGCCGCCCTCGGCCTCCGGCCGGACGACGAGGTAGCTCCACGCGCCGAAGCTCGACTCGGCCGTGAAGCCGCAGAAGTAGACGTTCTCGTCCACGCGCTCGGGGAACGCCTCGACGCCGCGGCGCGCGTCGTGGTCGCGCGTCGCGCCGATGGAGGCGGTCGGGCAGGAGACGAGCGCCTTGAGCGCCTGGAGCGCCTCCGCGTCCGTCTCGGGCTGGCGGAAGACGCTCGACTGGTCGCCGTGGTCGCGGAAGACGGACGGCGCTATCTGCCGGCACGCGTCGCAGTCTATGCACGTGTCGTCAACGTAGAAGTCGCCCGGCGCGTTCTCCGGCAGCCGTCTGGAAGGGTTCGCCACGCCGCCAGTTTAAGTCTTCGCGGCCGCGGCCCCAAGCGGCGCGCCCGGGCGGGCGGCGCGCGCGCGGCGAAGTGTTTGACGCGCCTCCGGCGCGCAACTAAAGTAACCGTGAAATCTCTCCGTGCGGGGTAAGAAGTTGGAGCAGGACGCCTTTGCGCAGGACATCGCGGCCGTCGCCCGGATTGACGCCGTGCCGAAGATTCTCGAAGTCGTGTGCCGCTCGACCGGCATGGGCTTCGCCGCGGTGGCGCGCGTCACCCAGAGCCGCTGGGTGGCCTGCGCCGTGCGCGACGAGATAGCCTTCGGGCTCGCCCCCGGCGGCGAGCTTCAGGTGGCGACCACCATCTGCGACGAGATACGCGACAGCGGCCAGCCCGTCGTCATAGACCACGTCTCGGATGACGACCGCTTCTGCCGCCACCCGACGCCGAAGATGTACGGCTTCCAGAGCTACATCTCGGTGCCCATCCGCCTGCCCGACGGCAGCTTCTTCGGCACGCTCTGCGCCATAGACCCCAGGCCCGCGCGCCTGAACACGCCCGAGACGGTCGGCATGTTCAGGCTCTTCGCCGACCTCATCGCCTTCCACCTCGACGCGCAGGAGCGGCTCCGGCTGAGCGAGACGGCGCTGCTCGACGAGCGCGAGACGGCGCAGTTGCGCGAGCAGTTCATCGCCGTCCTAGGCCACGACCTGCGCAACCCGCTGGGCGCCGTGCGCGGCGGGGCCGAGCTGCTGTCGGTGATGCCGCTGCCCGAGAAGGCCGCGCCCGTCATCGCGCTCATCCAGCGCAGCGCGGCGCGGATGGCGGGACTCATCGCCAACGTGCTCGACTTCGCGCGGGGCCGCCTCGGCGGCGGGCTCCCGCTCGAACTGACGGAGGACGCGGCGCTCGGCGAGACGCTCGAACAGGTCGTGGCCGAGGCGCGCGCCGCGTGGCCGGGGCGCGAGGTGCGGTGCGAGCTGCGGCTCGCGCGCCCCGTCTACTGCGACCCGGCGCGCGTCGCGCAGATGTTCTCGAACCTGCTGGCAAACGCCCTGACGCACGGCGACCCGGGCGGCCCGGCGTGGGTCAGCGCGCGCAGCGACGAGGGCGGCTTCGAGCTGTCGGTCGCCAACCTCGGCGAGCCCATCCCGCCCGAGAAGGCCGCGCTGCTGTTCCAGCCTTTCGCGCGCGCCTCCGACCGCCCGGCGCGCCAGGGGCTCGGCCTCGGCCTCTACATCGCCTCCGAGATAGCGCGCGCCCACGGCGGCGTGCTCGAAGTCGCCTCCGCGCCCGAGGAGACGCGCTTCACCTTCCGCATGCCCGCGCGCTGAAGGCTTCGCGCGGGGCGGCGCAGACGACGAAAGGCGGTGTCCAGAAGTTATGTTTTGTCCCAACTGCGGCAAGGGCGAACAGGAGCCGGGCTCGTACTGCCGTAGCTGCGGCGAGTTTCTGACCGACCTGTCGGCGAAGTCTTACCTCCTCAACAAGCTGCTCGGCGGCGGCGGCCCGCGGACGCAGGTCAGGGCGGGGCTCGTCATCAACGCCGTGACCTTCCTGGTCAGCCTCTTCCTGCTGGGCTTCCTGAACGGCCACTTCGACGCGCAGCGCGAAAGGACGGGCGAGGGGCCGCCGTGGGTCATCTACATGGTCTACGTTTTTCTGGGGCTGGTGGCGACGTGGCAGTTCCTCGGCATCGCCGTCAACCTGAAGCTCCTGAAGAAGCTCGGCGGGGGTAAGAAGGTGGACGCGCGCGACGCGCTGGGCGAGCGGGACGCGGCGGGACGCGAGGGGCGCGACCTGCCGCCGGGACGGGCCCGCGGGTCTTTGCAGGGGGGCGGGCTCGAAGACGCCGCGGGCGGCGCGGAGCAGCGCACGACCAAAATCCTCGACAAGCTCCCGCGCCGCTGAGCCGCCGGCCGGCGGGCTACTTGCCGAGCCCTTCGACTATCAGCTCGGAGAGGCGCGACATGAGGAGGAGCGCCGGGTTGTCGGGCGTCCACTCGGGCGCGGGCATGTCGTCGCAGGTGACGGCGAGGGCGATGCGGCCGCGCGGGTGGTAGATGACGCCGACGTTCGAGCGCAGCGCGTCGAGCGCGCCCGACTTGGTCGCCTTCGGCACGCGCCACAGACTGCGCCAGACGCCGTGCGTCCCCTGCTCCTTCTTCAGCAGCTCTATCATCTCCTTCGACGCGGCGGCGCTCACGACCTCGCCGCGCTCCAGCTTCTCCATGAGGGTGACCATCTCGCGCGGCGTCGTGCGGCCGAGGCCGAAGCGCCTGTTGGCCTCGACGCGCCCCTCGCGGCTCTCGCCGCCGCCGCCGACGCGGCGCATGACGCGCGTCTGCCTGAGCCCGAGCGACTCCATGCGGTCGTTGACCGCGTCGGCCGTCAGCGCCCCGAGCACCATGTTGGTCGCCGTGTTGTCGCTGACCGTCATCATCAGCGTCACGGCGTCGCGCAAAGGCAGCCGCAGCCCGTCGGACAGGTCGTTGAGCACGCCCGAGCCCGCGTAGCGCGAAGACTTGTCGAGCACGAGTTCGTCCGTCCACTTCGCGCGCCCCTCGGCGACGCGCGCGAACGCCTCGACCATGATGGCGACCTTGATGGTGCTGGCCGTGCGGACGGGCTCGTCGCCGCCGAGGCTGTACTCCGCGCCCGTGTCGAGGTTCCTAGCGTAGAGGTAGACGTTGCCGTTGAAGCCCGCCGCCTCGGCGCGCACGCGCCGGTCGAGCCACGCGGGCACGGGCTTCGGCGTCGCCGCCGCGGCGGCGGCCGCCGGAGTCGGCGAAGGGGCGGGCGAAGGCGCGGGGCTGTTCCCCGTCTGCGAGCGCGCCGAGGCGGCGCAGACCAAAAGCGCGAGGACGACGGTCGTGCTCCATCTCATCGTTTGTCTCTCCCGTGTTGCGCCGGCGGGCGTCAGTCGGCGTGGCGTACGAAGTCGCGCGTGCGCGGGTCGCGCGGCTCGTTCAGGACCTGCGCGGCGTCGCCCAGCTCGACCGCCTCGCCGGCCTCCATGTAGAGGACGCGGTCGGCCACGTCTTCGAGGAACTTCATCGAGTGCGTGACGATGACCATCGTCTGCCCCTGCTCGGACAGCCCGCGCAGGGTCGCGGCCAGCTCGTTGCTGCGGCGCGGGTCGAGCGCGCTCGTCGGCTCGTCGAAGAGCAGCGCGTCGGGGCGCATCGCCAGCGCGCGCACGATGGCGACGCGCTGCTGCTCGCCGCCCGAGAGCGACTCGGGGTAGCGCCCTGCCGACTTGCGCAGGCCGACCTTGTCGAGCAGTTCGAGCGCCAGCGCCTCGGCCTCGGCGCGCGGGCGCCTGAGGACGTGGACGGGCGCCTCCGTCACGTTGCCGAGCACGGTCAGGTGCGGGAAGAGGTAGAAGTGCTGGAAGACCATCCCGACCGTCCGCCGCAACTGCTTGACGCGCCGCTGGTACTCCTTCTCGGCGAGCCCGGCTTCGAGCCGCACGCCGCCGGCTTCGAGCGCGCCCTCGGTGATGCGCTCGAACCCGTTCATGCAGCGCAGCAGCGTCGTCTTCCCCGACCCCGAGGGGCCGATGACGCCGAGCACCGTGCGGTCGCCGACTTCGAGGCTCACGCCGCGCAGGATGCGCGTCTCGCCCGCGACCTTCCCCAGCCCCTCCGCGCGTATCATCCCGCCACCTCCGCCTCGACCGCGCGCACGGCCTGCCGGCGCTGGAGCCTCAGTTCGAGCCGCCGCGCGAGGCGCGCCAGCGGCAGGCTCATCAGAAGGTAGAAGGCCGAGACGATGACGCCGAGCAGCATGAACTCGCCCGAGGCGTTCGCCAGCTCGCGGTAGGCGGTCGCCAGCTCCCAGACCGAGATGGCGAAGGCCACCGACGTGTCCTTGAAGAGCGAGACGAAGTCGTTGGTCATCGGCGGCAGCGCGATGCGCAAAGCCTGCGGCAGGATGATGCGGCGGAACGCGAGCAGCGGGCTCATGCCGAGCGCCGAGGCCGCCTCGTGCTGCCCCTTCGGGACGGCTTCGAGCGCCGCGCGGTAGACCTGCGACTCGTAGGCCGCGTAGTTGAGCCCCAGCCCGACCAGCGCCGTCAGCCAGCCCGGCATCGCCAGCCCGAGGCGCGGCAGCCCGAAGTAGAGGAACAGCAGTTGGACGAGCACGGGCGTCCCGCGGAAGAACTCGACGTAGACGGTGCAGACGAAGCGCAGCCACCCGGGCCCGCGCGACTGGCCGACCGCCAGCGCCAGCCCCAGCGTGACCGCGATGACCATCGCGCCGAGCGACAGCAGCACCGTGACGAGCGCCGCGCGCGTCAGGCGCCACAGCGCCTCGCCCCAGTTGAAGGAGGTCGAAGTCACGTCGTACTTCAGCTCTTCGGCGGGCGGCGCGCCCCCGGCCGCGGCCCCCGCGTCGGCGCGCGCCGCGGCCCGCAACTCGGCCTGCGCGTCGTTCCACAAACTCCACTTGCGAAGTATGCGTTCGAGCGTCCCGTCGCGGACTATCCTGTCAATCGCCGCGTCCACCTCGGCCTTCAGGGCCTCGTCGCCCTTGCGCAGCCCGACGACGTAGGCGCCGCGCATGAAGGGCTCGCCCGCCGGCCTGAAGCGCGGGTTGCGGCGCGCGTAGAACATCTCCATCGGCACGTCCATCAGCACGGCGTCCACGCGCCCCAGTTCGAGGTCGCGGTACGCGCCCACGGGGTCGGCGTAGCCCTTGAAGGGGACGCCCTCCTTCGCCAGCAGCCGCGACGCCGCCGTGTTGCCGAGCGTGCCGACGACGCGGCGGCGGCAGTCTTCGAGCGAGTTGATGCGCGTCTCGTCCCGGCGGACGGTCAGTTGGAGCTGGAAGACGTAGTAGGGCTTGCTGAAGAGGATGGCGCGCGCGCGGTCTTCGGTCGGTTCGAGGCCGTTGACGACCACGTCGAACTCGCCGCGCTGGAGCGAGGTGACGATGGTCTCCCAGTCGGTCGGGACGAACTCGGGCCGCCGGTTCATCGCCGCCGCCAGCGCCTCGACCATCTCCAGCTCGTAGCCGACGTACCTGTCCGGGTGCGCCGGGTCGGAGAAGACGTAAGGGGCGCCGCCGCTCGGGTCGGCCCCCCAGCGCAGGACGCCCTGCGCGTGGGCGCACGCGGGGGCCAGCAGGACGAGCAGCAGCAGGCGGAGGAGGGGCGCGGCGGCGTGTCTGTTCATTTTTCGCGGCGGACGGAGTCGCGTACGAACTCGGCGAGCGAGTCAATATACCGTTCGCCGCCGACGTTGGAAAGGTCGTTGTGTCCCGCGCCCTCGACGACGCGCAGGGACTTGCGGCCGGGCGCGGCGTCGAAGAGTCTGCGCCCCTGCGCCAGCGGGATGACCTCGTCGCGGTCGCCGTGCGCGACGAGGACGGGGCAGCCGACGCGCGGCAGCTTGCCGGCGGTGTCGAGCTTGTTCTTCGTCAGCCCGCGGACGAAGCGCGGCAGCCGCGGGAAGATGACGCCCGCCATGTCGGCCGCCGAACTCAGGCCCGATTCGAGGACGAGCGCGCCGCACTCGCGCCGCGACGCCACGTCGGCCGCGGCCGCCGTCCCCAAAGACTGCCCGTAGAGCACGACCTGCCGCGGGCTCGCGCCGCGCTCGCGCGTGACGAAGTCGTAGGCGGCGTCGGCGTCGGCGTAGAGGCCGCGCTCGCCTGCCGTCTCGCCCTCGCTCCGGCCGTAGCCGCGGTAGTCGAACAGCAGCACGTCGAAGCCGCGCCGCGCCAGCGCCGGCCCGACCCAGTCGCAATAGCTGACGTTGCCGCCGTTGCCGTGCGCGTAGACGACCGTGGCGGCGGGCGGCCGCGCGCCGGCGCGGAAGAACCAGCCGTAGAGCCGCAGGCCGTCGGCCGTCCGGAACCAGACCTCCTCCGCGCCCGCCGGCGCGCGCCACACGCCCCCGAGCGGCGCGCGCTCCGGGTGGAAGACGACCGACGACTCGAACCGGCGCAGCATGAAGAAGCCGACCGGCAGCACTATCAGAAACAGCACCAGAATCGAAATCACAACGTACCGCGCCGCCAGCGCGCGCTCGCCGCGCCGCATCGCCCTGTAAGAGTCTGTGAAGAACATGGGTGGAAGCAGACGGCGCCCGGCTGTCGCCGCCCCTTACACGAAGACTTCCGTCCGGCGCCTCGCGAAGTCGTGCTCGGAGACGAGGCGGACGATGGCCGAGGCTATCTTCGCGCCGCCCGCCTCGGACGGCTCGATGGGGTTGGCGTAGTCGGCGGCCTCGTCGCAGACGAGCCGCAGGTCTATCAGGGGCGCGCCCGCCCCGAAGGCGGCGCGCGTAATGGCGTCGTTGAAGACCGTGAGCGCCGTGACCGCCAGCCGCTGCGCGAGCGCGTCCGGGAAGCGCGGGTAGTAGACGGTGCAGACGGCCAAGGGCAGCGCCCTCGACAGCGCCGCCGAGAGCATCCGGCGGTAAGACTGCTCGAACTCGCCGGCCACGTCGGCGAGCATGTTCAGCACTTCGGCCGACGAGCCGGCGCGCGCTTCGAGGACGTGCGCCCGCCGCAGCGCGTCGTTGCCGCCGGCGCTGACGACGAGGTGCGTGGCCCCCGGCGGCAAGCGCGCGAGCTGCGCGTGGACGCCCTCCGCGACGCTCCCGTCCACGGCCAAAAGCGTCGCGCCCCAGCCCGCCGGCGCGCGCCGCCGCAGGTGCGTGACGACGTCCGCGCCCCCGCGCACGTAGGCGGCGTTGTCGAAGACCGAGTCGCCGAGCAGGGCGACGTGCGTCAACGCCCGCCCGCCCTCCCCGCGGGGGCCGCGGCGTGGCGTTCGAGGTAGTCGAGCAGCACGCTCGACATCACCTTGACGCCGACGACCAGGCTCTCCTCGTCGGCGTCGAAGTCGGGCGTGTGCCAGCCGGCCGTGATGCCCCGCTCGCGGTTGCCGACGCCGAGGAAGTAGTAGAAGCCGGGGACGACCTTCTGGTAGGCCGAGAAGTCCTCGGCCGGCATGAACGGCTTGATGGCGAGCGCGTTGCCGGCGCCGACGACGCGGCGGATGGTCGGCAGCGTCTCCTCGACGAGCGCCGGCTCGTTGTAGGTGACGGTGTTGCCGTCGCCCAGCTCCAGCTCGAAGGTCGCGCCGTATGCGGCCGTCACGCTCTGGAGCGTCTCGCGCATCATCCGGATGGAGCGCTCGCGCACCTCGTCGCTGAAGGTGCGCATCGTGCCCGTCATCTTCACCTCGCCCGCGATGACGTTGAAGCGCTCGCCGCCGTGAATCGTCCCGACCGTGATGACGAGCGGCTCCAGAGGGTCTATGCGCCGGCTCCGTATGTTCTGGAGCGCGAGCACGGCCTGCGAGGCGACGACGACGGCGTCCACGCCGACGTGCGGCTGCGCGCCGTGCGAAGACTTGCCGCGCACGGTGATGGTGAAGGTGTCGGACGAGGCCATGGCCGGCCCCGAGTGGTAGCCGATCTGGCCCGCCTGCAGGTTCGGCTCGGTGTGGAGGCCGAAGACGGCCTGCGGGCGGGGGCCTTCGAGCGCGCCCTCTTTAATCATCAGCTTGGCGCCGCCCTGCTCGCCGGCCGGCGCGCCCTCCTCGGCCGGCTGGAAGATGAACTTGACCGTGCCGCGCAGCTCGTCCTTCATCCCGCTGAGGAGTTCGGCCACGCCCAGCTCGACGGTCGTGTGCACGTCGTGGCCGCAGGCGTGCATGACGCCGGGCGTGCGCGACTTGTAGGGCGTGTCCCTGACCTCCTGAATCGGCAGCGCGTCCATGTCGGCGCGGACGGCGACGACCGGGCCGGGCTTCGCGCCGACCAGCAGCGCCGTCACGCCGTGGCGGCCGACGCCGGTCTTGACCTCTGTCAGCCCGAGAGCGCGCAGCCGCTCGGCGACGACGCGCGCCGTGCGCTCCTCGCGGTTGGAAAGCTCGGGGTGCATGTGGATGTCGCGGCGCTGCTCGACGAGCCGGGCGCGCATCGCCTCGGCCGCCGCGGCGACGCGCCGGTCGCGCGCGCCCGCCCCGGCGGCGTCCTGCCCGCGGGTTTCGGCGGCGGCGGCCGAGGCGAGCCACGCGGCCGCCAGCAGAAGTGTGACGAGAGTTCTCAAGGCTCTTCCTCCCGGGTTGAAAATCAGAAGTCGCCTAGTCGGCGTACTGGCGCTGCGTGCGGCGGTAGAGCGTCAGGCCGAACCACAGCTCCCAGAAGACGGCGAGGATGACGAGCGCCGAGACGACCGAGACGAGCTGCGACTCGGTCACCTTCTGGACGACGACGTAGACGTCGGCCGCCAGCGCCAGCGCCAGCGGGACGAGCGACGCGATGATCATCCTCGACGCGAAGCGGTGGAAGTGCTCCGTCTCCTCGCCGCGCTCGACCATGCGGTGGTAGGCCGCCGGCGTAATCAGCAGCACGATGGCCAGCGCGTTGAGCCCGAGGCTCGCCAGGTGGATGTACTTCGAGAGCGCCGGCAGCCCGTCGAAGCCTTCCGTGAGGATGACGACGAACTGGAAGCCGAGCAGCGCCTGCGAGCCCGGCAGCACGACGCGGCACTCCGTCAGCGCGTGCCTTATCTTGTTGGAGAGTTTCTCCTGCTCGTCCCCGCCGCCCTTCTCCGCCTCCATCCGCTCCCCCTCCCGCTTCCGCGCCTCCACCTCGTCGGCGCGCTCGCGCCGCATGTAGAACTCCAGCCCGTACCAGAACGAGGCCGCCAGCACGACGCCCGCCAGCCCGGCCGCCGCGCCCAGCCTCCACCCCAGAACCTTCTCCGCCGTCACGTACAGGTCAACGCCGATGCCGAGCGCGAACGGCAGAAGCGCGTAGCTCATCAGCCGCGACGTGTAACGGTGAAT
>DASVUF010000214.1:0-107129 GCA_036387195.1 Pyrinomonadaceae bacterium
CGACGGCCCGCCCCGCTCGGATGAACTTTTTTAAGCCGGCCTTACTCGCCGGACTGGCTGGCGCGGACGGTGAGCCGCGACTTGTAGCGCGCGGCCGCGTTGCGGTGCAGCACGCCCTTCTGGACGGCCTTGTCTATGAGCGAGACGGTCTTGGGCAGAAGCTCCTGCGTCGCGCCCGCGTCGCCCGACTCCATCGCCGCGCGCAGCTTCTTGATCCCGGTGCGCAGGCGGCCGCGGTTGCCGCGGTTGATTTCGCGCCGCTTCTCGTTCTGGCGCACGCGCTTCTCGGCTGACTTGTGATTAGGCATCTCTCGATTAACTCCGTCTGTCCTTATTCCTCGTCTGAAAAAGCTCGCCGGGGCACACTGTCGAGAATCTGCCCGCCAGAGCAAAGCCCAAAGTATAGGGAGCGGCCGGGCGGGTGTCAAGGCGGGGCGGGGCGGACGCGGAGCGGGGCACCGCGTCCGCAACTGTACAGTCGGGGCCGCGCGCGCCCGTCCGCGTTGACACCCCCGCCGCCTGTGTTGTAGCGTCGTTTCTGCGATGACAGAGACGCTTCCCGCAAGCCTCAACCGCCCCCGGAGCCGCCACGCCGAGCTTTCCCCGCGAGAAGGAGAAGAGAACGCCTTTTGAAGAAGATCGAGCTTCCGCCGAGGGCCGTCGAGACGCTTTTCGGCGTCCACGACCAGAACATCAAGCACCTGGAATCGCTCCTCGACGTGCGCGTGGACGCGCGCGGCCAGGACTTGACGCTCGACGGCGCCCCGGAAGACGTCGAGACAGCCGGGCGCATCATCGAAGACTTCGCCGCGCTCTTCCGCGAGGGCAAGACCTTCACCGACAAGGAGCTGCGCGAGGCCTTCGCGCAGATCGCCGAGGACCGCGCCTACACCCTGCGCGACTACTTCACCAAGGCGCGCTTCAACCCCGCCGGCAAGAAGCAGGTCGCGCCCAAGTCGGCCAACCAGCGCCGCTACATCGAGGCCATCCAGTCCAACGACATCGTCTTCGGCATCGGCCCGGCCGGCACCGGCAAGAGCTACCTGGCCGTGGCGATGGCCGTGCAGTCCCTGACGCAGAAGCAGGTGAGCCGCATCGTGCTGGCGCGCCCCGCGGTCGAGGCCGGCGAGCGCTTGGGCTTCCTCCCCGGCGACCTGCAGGAGAAGGTTGACCCGTACCTGCGCCCGCTCTACGACGCCCTCTTCGACCTGATGGACGCCGAGCGCGTCGCCAAGATGCTGGAGAAGCGCATCATCGAGGTCGCCCCGCTGGCCTTCATGCGCGGCCGCACGCTCGCCGACGCCTTCATCATCCTCGATGAGGCGCAGAACACGACGAGCGAGCAGATGAAGATGGCGCTGACGCGCATCGGGTTCGGGTCGAAGGCGGTCATCACGGGCGACGTGACGCAGATAGACCTGCCGACGGGCAAGCGCAGCGGCCTGGTCGAGGCCGAGCGCATCCTCTCGAAGGTCGAGGGCATCGAGTTCGTCTACTTCACCGACAAGGACGTCGTCCGCCACCGCCTCGTCCAGCAGATCATCAGGGCCTACGAGTCGCAGACCGCCAAGAGCGACATCTGACATGCCCGACCCGCTCACCACTGCCGCCGCCGCCGCATGGGCCTGGGACAAATACGGCCAGTCCCTCACCGACAGGGCCGCGGGCGCGGCCAAAGAAGGCTGGAAAAAGTTCAGGTGGAAGAAGGCGTCCGAGGACTACCGCAAGAAGATTAAAAAGCTCTACGGCGCCATGCAAATCATGGGCATGGCCGAGCCCGTCCCGCTCGACGACATCTTCACCGAGGCGTACCTGCTCGACAAGCCCACCGCCTTCAGCCGCTTCGACATCGAACGCCTTAAACAGGCCTCCGCGGACCCCGACGCGCCGCCGCCGAACGCCAGACGCGTCGGCGGCCTTGCGCTGGTCAAAAGGAACAAGAACCTCTTCATCCTCGGCAAGCCCGGCG
Organism: Pyrinomonadaceae bacterium; assembly: GCA_036387195.1. GTDB lineage: Bacteria > Acidobacteriota > Blastocatellia > Pyrinomonadales > Pyrinomonadaceae > QHXN01. The sequence continues at coordinate 1,970 of DASVUF010000214.1, forward strand.
CGGGCAAAACGACCTTCCTCAAATACATCGCCGTCCAGGCCGCCGCGCCGGCAAAGCCCGTCATAAACAAAGTCCCCGTCTTCGTCTCGCTGAAACGTTGGGCGGATTCAGAGATGGGGCTGCTGCCTTTTATAGAGGAGCAGTTCGACAACTGCGACTTCCCCGAAGCGCGGCCGTTCGTGGAGGAGTTGCTCAAGGCGGGCGGCGCGATTGTGCTGTTCGACGGCCTCGACGAAGTAAATCAGGAGGGCGGGCTGCGGGACAAGCAGACCCGCGCGATGAACAACTTCATCGAGAAGTACGACCGGACGCAATGCCTCATCACCTGCCGCCTGGCGGCCAGCGACTACTCCTTCAAGCCTTTCACCTACGTCGAGATCGCCGACTTCACCCCGAAGCAGATTGAGACGTTCGTGGAAAACTGGTTCCGCAATCAGGAGGGCGAGAAGGACGCGGAGACGAGCAAGAGGTTCCTGACGGAGTTTAAGAAAGACGACAACAAAGGCTTGCGCGACCTCGCGCGGACGCCGCTGCTCCTGACGCTGCTATGCCTCTCCTTCAGCGAGACGCTGACGTTCCCGCAGCGGCGCGCCGAAATATACAAAGAGGCGCTGGACGCGCTGCTGAAGAAGTGGGACTCGTCACGCAGGATTAAGCGTGACGAGGTTTACCGCAAGCTGTCGCTCGGCCACAAAGAGAACATGCTCGCGCGCGTCGCGGCCGAGACGTTCGAGAAGAATCAATACTTCATCCCACAGGCGGAACTTGAAAAACTCATCACCGACTTCGTCAAGAACGTCCCGCCCCACGACACGGACGAGACGGCCGACGGCGAAGCGATACTCAAAGCGATAGAAGCCCAGCACGGCGTCTTCGTCGAACGCGCCCGCGAGGTCTATTCCTTTTCGCACCTTACTTTTCAGGAATACCTCACGGCGAAATACATCGCGGATAATGCGGCAAAAGGTACATTAACGTCTTTGGTCAATGAGCATTGTATGGATAGGCGTTGGCGTGAAGTGTTTCTGCTGACGACGAGCTTGCTCCCGGATGCGAGCGCATTCATGGTGAAATTCCGTCACCGCATTGATGAATTGCTAGAAAATGACGAGGAGCTTTTGTCTTTACTGAGGTGGGCGAATAAGAAGGCCGCTTCAATTCCCGCAGAACCTTGGTTGATGCGGTCTAGTTATCTGTTTCTTGAATTTTATACTAACGATAAGGGCCTAGCTGCCGGCAAACTCGCTCTGGCCCTACCAAATATTGACCCTGCATATAGCTTTGATTATATGGCTCCAATATTCATCAATGGACCCTTCCTTGAAGCTTATCAAGAGAGGATACAGTTTAGCCTTCAAAGCGCCCGCAATTTAGGCTGGAGTAGATTAGCAGAAGAACTTACCGCACTTTTATCGTCAACTGGTATAGATAGTCCCAGGTCACGACATGAGCACGCGGATAGATTGCGAGCATTAATGGTCAAACACAGAGACATAGGACATAAATTGAATATGACTCGTCAGCAAGAATTACTTTTTGTAAGTTACCTTGATGCCACCAATTTGTTCAAAAATTGTCTTGAGTTGGCTTTTATGCCGCCAGAACAAAAAAGAACGATGCTGAGTAGTCTGTATTTGCCTCCGGGGCAGGCGGATGGGGTGGAGAACGTGGTGTGAGTGTGTTCGGGCGCGGTGTCGGGGTGAAGGGGCGCCGTGTGGGGTGTGAAAATGGCGTGTTGGGGTGTGTGGGTGAGATATTTGATTGCGCAAGCGCCGTGTTAAAGGGCGAGTGTGTCATGTTGATTGATGAGAGTGACGTGTTGGCGTGCGCCGTCGGCATATTGTTGTTGACGGATGACGTGTTGGCGTGTCGCGGTGTCATGTTGAATTGATGGTGTTCCATGTCAGGACGTTGGGGCGCCGCGTCAGGCGTAAAAGTGGCGTGTGGGAGCGCGGGCGCGGCGTGTGGGTGTGCGGGTGGGGCGTAAGATGATTGAGGTTGTGAACAGACAGCGGAAAGTGTCGGTGGACGAGGAGAGGTGGCGGGAGTTTGTCGAGAGGGCTTTGAAGGTCGTGCCGGCGAATGGCGCGGGGGCGACGGTGGCGTTCGTGTCGGACAGGGCGATGCGGGGGTTGAATCGTAGGTGGCGGGGGAAGGTCGGGACGACGGACGTGTTGTCGTTCCCGGCGGGGCAGGAGGAGTTCGAGCGCGGCGAGGGGTTGAGTCTGGGGGACGTGGTGGTTTCGGTCGAGCAGGCCGCGCGGCAGGCCGCCGAGCACGGGCTCGACTTCGAGGGCGAGGTGCGGCAACTCATCCTGCACGGGCTGCTCCACCTCTGCGGGTACGACCACGAGCGCGACGGCGGCGAGATGAACGCGCTCGAACTGAAGCTGCGCCGCCGCCTCCGAATATAATTCGTGAACCGTCGGCCGTGAGCCTTGGCGGGGGGCTTGCGTCCTGTCACGGTTTACCGTTTACTGTTCACGGCTTTTTTATGGGAACCCAGGTGGAAATCGGGGCCGCCTGCGTGCTGCTGCTGGTGATGGCCTTCCTGTCCACGGTGGACGTGGCCTTCGGCCAGTTGAGCGACGTCGGGCTGAGGCGCCTGACGGGCGAGCGCGACGAGCGGCCGAGCCCCTCCGTCGCCTTCCTCGGCGAGATTCTGGAGAACCGCCCGCGCTTCCGCTTCACGCTGAACGCGGCGATTCAGGTGGCGCTGGTCGCGGTGGTCGTGCTCGTCACCTCCGTCTCGTACCAGTTGCTCGGCGAGCGGCAGCGCTTCCTGCTCGTCGCCTTCTTCATCGCGCTGGCGCTGACGATACTCTTCCGGCAGGTCATCCCGCGGCTGCTCGCGGCCGGCAACCCCGAGCGGACGCTTCTGTCGCTGCTGCCGCTCTACAGGCCGTTCTACGGCGCGTTCTCGCTGGTCGCCGCGCCGCGGCAGGCGGCGGCCGACCGCGCGCGCCGCGCCGGCGGCGACGCGCACGTCACGCAGACCGGAGCCGAGGCCGCGGACGAGGGCGACGACGACAACGGCGGCGACATCCAGGCGCTCATCGACGTCGGCGAGGAGGAGGGCATCCTCGAAGAGGAGGAGGGCGAACTCATCCAGTCCATCATCGAGTTCGGCGAGACGCGCGCCGGCGAGGTGATGACGCCGCGCACCGACATCGTCGCGCTCCCGCTCTCGGCCACCGTGCGCGAGGCGCGCGACCTGATGGTCGAGTCGAAGTATTCGCGCCTGCCCGTCTACCGCGGCCAGATAGAGGACGTCGTCGGCATCATCTACGTCCGCGACCTGCTGGCCTACTGGGCCGACGGGCGCGAGGACGAGGGCATCGAGCCGCTGCTCCGCCCCGCCTACTTCGTGCCCGAGACGAAGTCGGTGGACGAGCTGCTCGAAGAGATGCAGAAGTCGCACGTCCAGCTCGCGCTCGTGATTGACGAGTACGGGGGGCTCGCCGGCCTCCTCACCGTCGAGGACATCATGGAGGAGATCGTCGGCGAGATAGAGGACGAGGACATCGAGGGCGAGGAGATAGTCGAGATAGTCGAGTCGGGCGACGGCTACTACGACGTGCTCGGCTCGACCGAGGTCGGGAAGATAGAGCGGCTCTTCGACCTCGAAATCGAGGACGACGACTTCACGACCATCGCCGGCCTCGTCATCAACGAGTCGGGGCGCGTCCCCGCGCCGGGCACGCGCGTCAGCCTGCGCGGCCTCGACGTCGAAGTCCTCGAAGCCGACGAGCGGCGCATCGGCCGCCTGCGGCTGCGCCGCACGCCCGCCGAGGACGGCGCGCAGGCCGCGGCCGAGTAGCCCGAAGTCTCGGAAGTCACGAACCACGTTCCACAGGGGAAGCATGCCGAAGAAGAAGACGAGCAAGTTCCTTTCGGGGCGGCGCATAGACCCGCGCCCCATCTCGGGCGGCGAGACGGTCGCCGACCTCGTCGACGAGACGTTCCTGGCCTACAACGCGGCGCGGCTGCGCGAGGCGTGCCAGCTCTTCACGCGCAAGATGCTCGAGCCGGACGTCACGGTCGGGCTCTCCATCACGGGCGCGCTGACGCCCGCGGGGCTCGGGATTTCGGCGCTCATCCCGCTGATGCGCGCGGGCTTCGTGGACTGGGTCATCACGACGGGCGCGAACCTCTACCACGACACGCACTTCGGCATCGGGCTCGCGCTCCACCAGGGCTCGACCGCCATCTCGGACGTCGTGCTGCGCGAGGAGGAGGTCGTCCGCATCTACGACATCTTCTTCGACTACTCGGTGCTGCTCGACACCGACGCCTTCTTCCGCCGGCTGATAGAGGGCGAGGAGTTCCAGCGGCCGATGTCCACGGCCGAGTTCCACAACCTCTGCGGCAGGTACGTGCTGGAGCGCGAGCGCAAGCTCGGGATAGAGAACAAGTCGTTCCTCGCCGCCGCCTACGAGTACGGCGTGCCGCTCTACACTTCGAGCCCCGGCGACTCGTCCATCGGGATGAACGTCGCGGCGAAGGCCCTGCAGGGGAACAGGCTCGCCTTCGACCCGTCGCTCGACGTCAACGAGACGGCGGCCGTCGTCCTCGCCGCCAAGCGCGGCGCCATCCACGGCCGGGGCGACCGCGGGCGCAAGCACGGCGGCAAGTCGGCCGTCTTCATCCTCGGCGGCGGCAGCCCCAAGAACTTCATGCTCCAGACCGAGCCGCAGATTCAGGAGGTCCTGGGCATTGACGAGCGCGGCCACGACTACTTCCTGCAAGTCACCGACGCGCGCCCCGACACGGGCGGGCTGTCGGGCGCGACGCCGGGCGAGGCCGTCTCGTGGGGCAAGGTGGACCCGGAGCGCCTGCCCGACGCCGTCGTCTGCTACGTGGACTCGACGGTCGCGCTGCCCGTCATCACCTCCTACGCGCTGGCGCGCCACGAGCCGCGCGAGCTGAAACGCCTTTACGACCGGCGCGGCGAGCTGATGGAGCTGCTGCTCGCCGAGTACGAAAAATCCGAGAGAAGGTGAGAGCGATTCCGGGGGCCAATGGCTAAAACAATCAAGGACGACCAGCCGCGCACGTACTTCGACTGCACGAAGTGCCCGGCCTTCTGCTGCTCGATTTACGAGCGCGTGCAGGTGACCAAGCGCGACATCACGCGGCTCGCCAGACACTTCGGCGTGAGCGCCGAGACGGCGCGGCGCCGCTACACGAAGCAGTGGGAGAACGAGCGCATCCTCAAGAAGGTCAAGGACGCCATCTTCCCCGAGACCTGCATGTTCCTCGACCAGGAGAAGCGCGGCTGCACCATCTACCACGCGCGCCCCGGCGTCTGCCGCGAGTACCCCGACCGCTCGCGCTGCGCCTACTACGACGTGCTACAGTTCGAGCGCCGGCAGCAGGACGACGAGACCGTCATCCCGCTCGTCCAGATAACCTTCCGCGAGGTCGAGAAGGGTCCCGAGGTGGACGACAAGTGCGAGCAGGTCTGGGAGTGGGAGCCCGAGAAGAAAAGGCGGAGGGTGAAGGCGGAAGGGTGAGGCGGCCGCCGCTTCATCTTTCGCCCTTCATCCCTTATCCTTCAGCCTTCAGCCTTTCAAACGAGGAGTACGGAAGATGCGAGAACTTTTAACGAAGATGGTGGGGAAGAAGCTGGACCTGTTCTGCGGCGGCACGTCGAGCCTGCGGGGCAAGCTCGTCAAGGTTGACGAGGGCGTCGCCCACTTCGTGGACGAGGACGACCAGATGTTCTACGTCTCGGTCGAGCGCGTCATCGTCTTCAGCGAGACCAAATCCGGCGACCAGCGCGCGGGCTTCGTCGTCGGCTTCCGCCGCTAAAAGGGGCGGCGCGTAAAAAGCTTCAGGCCGACGCGACCCGCGGGTCGCGTCGGCCTGAGGCGCGTCTGGGGGACGCCGCTTTACCCTACCTGCCGGCGGAGGCGACGAACGCCGCGCCGACGCGCGCGGCGGGGACGCGGCGGAAGCCGCTGATGCGCTTCGTCCAGTAGTCGTCGAAGCGCGAGTAGACGACGCCCTTGCTCGTCGAGGCGTGGTAGAAGCCGTGCTCGTCGGCGACGATGCCGACGTGCGCGAGGTTGTTGAAGAAGACCAGCGTCCCGAACCTGAACTTCTCGTCCTCGGCCGGCGGCGCGAACTCGTGCCAGAAGTTGCGCGCCGAGGTGCGCTCGAACGCGACGCCCGCCTGCTGGAAGACGCTCCACACGAAGCCCGAGCAGTCGTAGCGCGAAGGCCCCTCGGTCCCGAGCCTGTACGGCGTCCCGAGACGCTGCTCAATCGCCGTCAGCATCAGACGCTCCGTCTGCCCGAGCCCCGCCGGCCCCTCGCCGAAGCGCGGGATTTCGTACTCCGGCTCGGCCTCGTCCGCGGTCGAGACGACGACGATGTCATTCTCCAACGTCGTCCGTCCCTGATTTTCGCTGGTCGTGGTGGTCGCCGTGGCCTGGCGCGGGCGGGTGGCCGTCTGTTGCTGCGCCTGAGCGGAGATGGCCAGAAGGCTCAGGGCGAAGCAGGCCGCGAGCGGGCGGGGGAACAGTTTGCAAAAAGACATCTAGGGGGAACGGTCTCCTCTGACAAAATCTACGAATTGCTTTGGGGTATTGCTGCTGGAGGTGGACGGCGTCATGCGCTGCGGCCAACGCCTGAAATCCATACTACACAACAGATACAGGCGGCACAACACGCAATGTGACTGTTTCGTGACGGCGCAGTCAGGGTTACGCAAGATTTGGCCGGAAAGGGGACGCGACATCGTTCATCCTGAAGGCGTTGGGACGGGTTTGGTACGGAAAAGGCGACCAGAATCACGTAAACTCTTTTCCCGTAGCGAGAAACGGGCGCGGCGTGATAGCATGCGCCGCCATAGAGGGAGACCGCTTTTATGCTTTTCGTCGAGAGCCGGAGCGCAGATTTCAACGTGGAAAGACGCCTCCGCACCCCCCTGCTCGAAGCCCTCGAGGCGGGCGGGCGCGTCCCGCTGATACGCACGGCGCGGCTGCGCCTTTTCGGGCAGGCGGCGGGCTCGGCAGAGCGGGCGCGGGAGCTTGAGCGCGCCCTCGAAGAACGCTCCGAGGACGAGGGCGGCGACCCCTACGTGCGCGGCGATCTCTTCTGTTCAGAAGATTTAGCGCACTTTCTCCTCTTCGGTGACGGTTACGGCGAGGCCGCGGGGCTGCGCGCAGGCGTCGTGTACGACGCGGCGACGGACGCGCCGTCCGAGAGGCTTGAAGTCTTCTGCCGCGAAGTCGGCGAGGCGTTCGAGTCGGCGGCGCGCGCGGCCGCGGGGGAGAGGGGCGCAGAGGCGGACGCGCCATCGAATCTTGTCTGGCGCGCGCGCGAGGCGCAGAGGGCGGAGGCGTCCGGCGTCCACGGTTTTGCGCCGCCGGACGCGACGGCGCCGCGGCAGTGGGGCGCGGGCTCTGTGGAGCGCGCTCGGGCGGTCGAGATGCTCGACGACGCGGGGGCGCGCGGCTTCCTGCAACGTCTGAGCGAGGCGCACGCGGACGGGCGCGCGGCGGAGCTAATCGCCTCGGGGCGCGGGCCGGGGCAGGAATCTCTTGTGACGAGGCTGGCGGCCGCGGGGCTCGTGCGCCGCGAGGTGCAGGTCAGTTGCCGCAAGGACGGGCGGTCCCTCTTCCGGCTGCCGTCGGCCGAGGCGCTGGCCATCGTGACGGCGAGCAACGCCGTGTGCAGCGAGTGCGGGTCGGCCGTGGCCGACGAGCGCGCCGAGGAGCTTGTGACGCCGACGCCGCTCGCCTCGACGATGTTGAAGGACGGCGCGTGGCTCGCGGGCGGCCTGCGGGCGCTGCTCGCGTCGCTCGGGATACCGGAGGGCGAGGCCGTCTCACTGCCGCACGCGTCCGAGGGCGAGGCGCAGGCGCTCGCCAACGTCTGCGGCGAGCCGTTCCTCTTCGTCCTGCGCGACGGGGACTTCACGGCCGCGCACGCACGCCGCGCCGTCGAGGGCGAGGCCGGGGCGCGCGCGTCGCGCGTGGCGGTGGTCGCCGCGGGCAGGGTGCAGCAGGAGGCGCGCGCGCGTCTGCGCGAGCACGCGCGGCGTCGCGCCCGCGCGGGCGGCGAGGCGGAGGCGCTCTTCGTCGAAGGCTTCGAGCGCGCGGCCGACGAGCTGCGCCCCGTCGTCGAGCGCGTCTCGGAGGAGGCGCTCGCGCGCGAGCTTTACGAGCTGGACGCCGCGGCCGGCTTCGACGTGGCGCACGCGCTCGCGGCGCGCTTCCGCCTGACGCGCCGCCACGACTTCGCGCTCAAAGACCTCGCGGCCTCGGCCGCGGGCACGCCCGCCGGGAGCCTGAGCGAGTTCTGAGAGTCCCGAGCGCCGCCGCGTGGACGGTAACAGGCCACGGCTGCCAATTTGACGCGAAGGGCGAAAGTGTATTGACAACCCCGCCGCCGCCGCGAGAATCTTACGCAGCAAGACCCGCGCTCCCGCGCGGCCCGAATCCTACAGCCCTGAAGTTTAAGAAGATGAACAAGCGCTCTTTCCTGTACATGAGTTTGACGGCCGTGCTGTTTGCGACCGCGACCGCGACGCGGGCGCAGGAGTCCACGCCGTCGCCGGCCTTCACGCGCCCCCGCGTCGTCAACGCCTCGCAGCAGACGACGCTGCCGCAGGGCGCGACGCCCGCGGCGACGCAGACGCCCGCGCCGAGGCCGTCGCCGCAAACGCCCGGCGCCGCGACCACGCAGGGCGCGACGCCCGCGCGGCAGACGCCCGGCGCGACGACGCCGGCGACGACTTCGCCGTACGCGACGCCTTCGACGCAGACGACGACCGCGCCGCAGTTCACGCCGCCGGCCGCGCCGTTGCAGCCCGCGCACCCGCCGTCGGTCGCCAAGTTCCGCGAGCGCTCGGCCGAGGCGCAGCGCCTTCTGAAGTCGCGCCTGACGCTCACCTCCTCGACGCCCAACACGGGCTTCGTCACGCTCGCGGCGCTCGAAGAGGGCTCGTCGAAGATTCACACGCTGAGTTTGCCGAAGGAGACTTTCCTCACGCGCGGAGCCGACGTGCTGCTGACGACGTCGCAGGGCTTAGGCGTGCGCTTGCAGGTCGTGCGGCCGAACTACGTCAACACGGCGGTCGTCATCTCTGAGGCGGCGACGGGCAGGCAGTTGACGCCGCTCGTCGTCGAGTACCCGATCGAGAAGTTCGGGCGCTTCCGCGAGATGGCCTACTACACGTCGGCGCACCCGGCGCTGCTCTCGCCCGAGATCACGAAGCACGGCCAGTCTTACGTCCGCAACATGCTCGACCTCGCGGCCCGGCGGCTCAAGGACAAGGGCAAGACCATCTCGCCCGAGACCGTGGACATCGCCGAGCGCCTCTGCCTCGTCGAGCACGTTGACCACGGCCGCTTCCGCAACGAAGACCGGAAGAAGGTCTACGACGAGGTCTACGCGCTCTACTCTCTGAACGAGCTGGACACGTACCGCTACTCGGTCAGCTCGGCCGGCGCGGGCGGGATGGTGCAGATGATTCCCTCGACCTACCAGATGGTTCGGCGGATGCACCCGGGCGTCGGCCTGAACCCCGACTTCGTCGTCGGCATGCGCAACCACGGCAACGCGCTCGAAGCGATGCTGCTCTACATGCAGGACACCTGGAACGACCTCGCGCTCAAGCAGGAGGTGCTCGACGCGCTGGCGAACAGGACGGCGACGCGGCCGGAGCTGATGGCCGCCGGCTACAACTCGAACCCGGCGCGGCTGCCGCTCTACCTGCGGCGCGGCGGCGCGGGCTGGCGCACGCTCATCCCGCGCGAGACGCAGTTGTACTTGCAGATTTACTCGTCGGTCGAGGGCCTCGTGCCCTTCAAGAACCGCGGCGACGGCGGCGAGCGGTCAACGGCCGCCGCGTCCGCGCCGAAGTAGGGAAGCGCCCGCGCTCGTCGCGGGAACGGACGCGCAGACGCCGGGGGCGCGGAGAGTTGATTCTCTCCGCGCCCCCGAAGTTTTTTGCGAGACGTGTGACGGCCGGCTCGGACGCGCGCTCAGCGGCGTTCGAGCGAGTCGCGGTCCCAGCGGCCGAGCGTGGCGGCCGCCTCGTAGGTGTCTTGCAGGAAGCGCAGGAGGTCTGCGTCCGGGTTCTCGGAGGCGCGCACGGCCTCGTAGGGGAGGACGAACTCTCTGAAGTCCGTGTTGTAGTAGCCGGCGGCGGGGCCGACGCCGAAGTCCTTAAAGCCTTCGGGCTCGGGGTAGGCGTAGGCGTAGAAGATGGGCTCGGGCAGCGCCGCGCCGCCGGGCCAGAAGCCGGCGCTCGAAACCTCGTGCGAGTAAGCCTCGCGCGTGACCGAGTCGGCGACGCCGGGCGCGCCGGGGTGCTCGGGCGCGCGCCGGCCCGAGAAGCGCGTCACGGCGAGGTCGAAGCTGCCCCAGAAGAAGTGGACGGGGCTGCACTTGCCCAGAAAGCCCGAGCGGAACTTCTGCAAGACCCTGTCGGCCTGCGCGAGCGCGCGCCAGAAGCGTCCGGCCTGCTCGGCGTCGTAAGACTTGTGCGTCTCGTCGCGCTCGAACGGAATCGGGTCTGCGACCTCGACGGGCGTCGTCCAGATTTTCACCCCCAGCCCCAGCTCGCGCAGGCGCGAGGTGAACTCGGCGTAGAAGTCCGCGACGCTGCGCGGCGCGAGCGCGATTGAGAGCGTCCGGCCGCCGCTCTCGCGCAGGTAGAGCTGGTGCTCGACGAAGTCGAAGTCTATCTGCAAGACCCTGTCGCCCGCGTGCATCGCGGAGGTGGTCAGCCCGCGCGCGTTGACGTAGAGCGGCACGTGCCACCAGTGGTTCACCTGCGGCGCGAGCGCCATCCGCGCCTTGCCGACCACCTGCGTCCACATGTGCAGCGTCTCGCACGTCTCGCGCCACCCCTCGAACGGCAGCGGCGGCCACGCGCCCGCGCCGTCGCCCTTTGTGTTTACGTCCATAAAGTTTCCCCCGTGGTCGCCCCCCCGCGAGAGGCCGGCGGGCCGGCCGTGCGGGTCAGGGGGGCGCGCGTAAAAGTCGAAGAACCGCCTTTCGCTCAGTCGCCGTATTGCAGGCTGTCGCGCAGCGGGGCGTCGGGCAGGGCGTCGTCCCGCGAGTCGTCGGCGTACTGGAGTTTGTAGAGCCGCCAGTAGAGGTCGCGGCGGGCGAGGAGCTGCTGGTGCGTGCCGCGCTCGCGCAGCTCGCCGTGGTGCAGGACGAGAATCTGGTCGGCGCGCTGGACGGTCGAGAGGCGGTGCGCGACGACGATGGACGTGCGGTCGCGCAGCACGCGCTCGATGGCGCGCTGGATGAGCTGCTCCGTCTCGGTGTCAATCGAGCTGGTCGCCTCGTCGAGGATGAGGAGCGTCGGGTCGAAGGCGAGCGCGCGTGCGAACGAGATGAGCTGCTTCTGGCCGACCGAGAGTCCCGCGCCGCGCTCGCGCACCTCGGACTTGTAGCCGTCGGGCAGCCGCTCGATGAAGCCGTCGGCGTGCACCTCGCGCGCGGCCCAGGCGACGCGCTCGTCCGTGATGTCCTCGCGGCCGAGGCGGATGTTGCCCTCGACCGTCCCGCTGAAGAGGAAGACGTCCTGGAGGACGACGGCGAAGTTCTCGCGCAGGCTCTTCAGGTCCCACTCGCGCACGTCCACGCCGTCCAGGAGCACCTGCCCGCGCTGCACGTCGTAGAAGCGCATGAGGAGGTTCGTGATGGTCGTCTTGCCCGAGCCGGTGTGGCCGACGAGCGCGACCGCCTGCCCCGGCTCGGCCGTGAACGAGACGTCCTTCAGGACCCAGTCCTCGCCCTTGTAGGCGAACCAGACGTTGCGGAACTCGACGCGCCCGCGCGCGCGCCCCGCCTTCTTCGGCTCGGCGGGCGTCAGGACGGCGACGGGCTGGTCGAGCGTGCGGAAGATGCGGTGCGAGGCGACGAGCGCCGCCTGGAAGACGTTGTACTTGTCCGAGATGTCGCGGATGGGCTGGAAGAGCCGCTGCGAGTACTGGATGAAGGCGACGAGCGCGCCGATGGAGAGCACCTCGTTCGTCGGCGTGTTCTGCATCACGCGCCAGCCGCCGTACCAGATGATGAGCGCGATGCCGAGCGAGCCGATGAAGTCCACCAGCGGGAAGAAGACCGCGTAGTAGAAGATGGTCTCGACGTTGGCGTTGCGGTAGTCGTCGTTGGCGTCGTGGAACTGGCGCAGGGACTTCGCCTCGCGGTTGAAAATCTGGACGGTCTGCGCGCCCGAGATGTGCTCCTGGAGGAAGGAGTTGATGCGCGCCAGCTTGGTGCGGACGAGGTCGTAGCCGCGCCGCGCGTGCTTGCGGAACCACGTCGTCGCCGCGAACAGCAGCGGCACGGTGACGAGCGCGACGAGCGTCAGCCGCCAGTCCATCCACGCCATGAAGCCGATGATGGCGATGACCATCACCACGTCGCCCAGCCCCTCGATGACGCCCGAGGTGAACAGCTCGTTGAGCGCGTCCACGTCCGAGGTGAGCCGCGTCATCACGCGCCCGACCGGGTTGCGGTCGAAGTAGGCGACCTCCTGCCGCTGCAACTTCGCGTACAGCTCCGAGCGCAGGTCGTACATGACGTGCTGGCCCACCGACTGGAGCAGCACGGTCTGGAGGTACGAGACGAGCATCTGCAAGAGCTTGACGCCGAGGAAGACCAGCCCGAGCAGCATGAGGCCGCGCGAGACGCCGGCGTAGACCGCCCCCCAGCCGTCGGCCGTGAGCGAACCGCGCTGTTCGAGGGCCGGGTTGATGTACCAGTCAATCGCGTACTGGAAGAACTTCGGCTCGACGACGCCGAGCGCGTTGACGACCAGCGTCAGCGCGAGCGCCGGCACTATCATCCGGCGGTAGGGCCTGAGGTAGCGCAGCAGGCGGCGCGCGCTCCCGCGGTCGAACTGCTTGAGCGCCTCCTCCTCGTGAAACTGTTTCGCTTCCGCTGACATTCTTAGACTAAAGTCCCCCCGGCGCCCCGACCCGCGCGCGCCTCACGTCAAAGACTTCCGCGACGCCGCCTCCACCTGCCCGCGGCGCGGGAAGTGCAGCGCCTCGCCGAGGGCGCCCAGCGCGAAGAGCAGGTAGGCGTAGTCGTTCCAGGTGATGAAGAGCCCCACGAACCCCAGAATCGCCGCCGACTCGCAGAGCGCCATCGCGACGATGAACCCCGTCTGCAACTGCGCCGGCTGTCGGGCGTCGGCCGCGCGCCTGTAAAAGCTCGCCTTCAGGGCGAACGAGGCGACGACCGAAGAGAGCGCCAGCGCGGCCAGCACGAGGAGCAGCGTCGGGTCGCCGCCCCCCAGCCTCGCGACCTGCTCGTCGTCGGGGCGCGCGAGGCGCGAGACGAGGACGAAGAGGCCGATGGTCACCAGGAACATCGCCCAGAGAAACCGCATCGTGCGGAGGCGCGCGTCGAGCCCCGCGTCCGCGCCCGGTCGGTTCATCATCGTCCCGTCACCCCCTTCGTCAAGTCGCGGCGGCGGCCCGCCCGGAGTCGCGCCGCCTAGCTCGCCGCCAGCTCCTCTTCGAGCAACTGCCGCTCGTAGAGCGCGGCGTACTCGCCGCCGTGCGCGAGCAGCTCCTCGTGCGTGCCGCGCTCGACGATGCGCCCCTCGTCGAGGACGCAGATGAGGTCGGCGTCGCGCACGGTCGAGATGCGGTGCGAGACGATGAGCGACGTGCGCTCGCGCATCACGCCGCGCAGCCGCCCCAGAATCTTCTCCTCGGTGTAGGTGTCCACGGCCGAGAGCGCGTCGTCGAGGATGAGGATGCGCGGCTGGCGCATGACGGCGCGGGCGATGGCCGTGCGCTGCTTCTGCCCGCCCGAGAGCGTGATGCCGCGCTCGCCGACCATGGTGTCGAAGCCCGCGGGGAATTCGCGCACGTCGTCGGCGAGGCCGGCTATCTCGGCCGCCCACTCGACGTCCGCGCGCCCGCCCGCCTCGACGCCGAAGGCGACGTTCTCCGCGAGCGTCTCGCTGAAGAGGAAAGTCTCCTGCGGGACGTAGCCGACGGCCGCGCGCAGTTGCGCCAGCGGGTAGTCGCGCACGTCCACGCCGTCCACGAAGACCGTGCCCGGCGGCGCCTCGACGACGCGCGGGACGAGGTTCATCAGCGTGGACTTGCCGGAGCCCGTGCGGCCGACGAAGGCCACCGTCTGCCCGGCCTCGATGGTCAGGTCAACGTCTTTGAGGACGGGCGGCAGGCGTTCGCCGTACGCGAAGGTCAGGCCGCGGAACTCGATGCGGCCGCGGACGGCCGGGCGCTCCTCCACCGCCGCGAGGTCCCTGATCGCCGGCTCGACGGCGAAGATGGCGTTCATGCGCTTGAGGCTCGCCGTCCCGCGCTGGTAGAGGTTGACGACGTAGCCGAGCGCGATGAGCGGCCAGATGAGCCGCATCAAGAACAGCGTGAACTCGACGAACTGCCCCGGCGTGATCTCGCCGCGCGCGGCCAGCAGCCCGCCGTACCAGACGATGAGCACCATGCCGAGCCCGATGACGAACTGGATGAGCGGGCGCATCACGGCCGAGACGCGCACGAGGCTCAGGTTGCGCGTCGCGTACTCGCGGTTGAGGCGGTTGAAGGCCGCCGCCTCGGCGTCCTCCTGCGCGTAGGCGCGCACGACGCGCACGCCCGAGATGTTCTCCTGCGCCCGCGCCGTGATCTGCGAGAAGAAGTCCTGAATCTTCTCGAAGCGGACGTGCACCTGCTGGCCGAAGTATTTCACCGTCAGCGAGACCAGCGGCATCGTCACGAAGAGCAGCAGCGTCAGGCGCACGCTGATCCTGAGCATCAGCGGGAGGATGATCAGGACGACGAAGACCGTCTGGAGCGTGTACATGACCATCGGCCCGGCGAGCTGGCGGACGGCGGCGAGGTCGTTGGTGGCGCGCGCCATCAGGTCGCCCGTGCGGTGCGCGTGGAAGAAGCTCAGCGGCTGGCGCTGGAGGTGCGCGTAGAAGTCCTGGCGCAGGTCGTACTCGACGTGGCGCGACATGCCGATGAGGATGCGGCGCTGGAGGAAGAGGAAGACGCCGCTGACGACGCTCGCGGCGACGACGAGCAGCGCCGAGCGCGTCACCTTCCCCCACGTCGGCCCCGCGCCCAGGTCGTCAACCGCCTGCCCGACGAAGACCGGGACGAGCAGGCCGACGACCACCGACGCGAGGATGCAGAGGACGCCTATCACGAGCGACTTCGTGTACGGGCGGAAGTAGAGCGCGAATTTTCGCAGGTCGTCCATCACCGCCTATGATGCGCGATGTTCCCCCGCAAAGACAAACGCGGCCCCGGCGGGCCGCGTCCTTTCGGGTCGCGTTCGGCGTAAAAGCCGGAAGACGCCGGCCCGCGACGGCGCGCGGCGCGGCGCCCGAGGCGTCCGCTCAGACGTTCCGCGGGGGGAGCGCCTCTTGCAGGTCGGGGGCGGCGGCGGGCGGTTCGGCCGCGGCCGCCGCGCCGCCGAAGACCTCGCAGGTCTGGTGGACGGGCAGCACGGGCTCGTAGGGGAGCGAGAAGATGTCGTCGGCGGGCAGGTCGGCCGTCGTGCAGACGCGGTTGCGCCCCGACCGCTTGGCGACGTAGAGCGCGCGGTCGGCGCTCGTCACCAGCAGCTCGCGCGAGCTGGCGTCGCCGGGGAAGGTCGCCACGCCGAGCGAGGCCGTGATGCAGCCGACGCCGGGCACCTCGGTCCGCTCGATGCGCGAGCGCAGCCGCTCGGCGACGGCCTGCGCGCCCTCGGCTCCCGCCTGCGGGAGGATGATGGCGAACTCCTCGCCGCCGTAGCGCGCCGCCGTGTCCACGCCGCGCACCTCCTCGCGCAAAGCGTTGGCGAGGATACGCAGGGCGGCGTCTCCGGCGTCGTGGCCGTGCGTGTCGTTGACGCGCTTGAAGTGGTCGATGTCGAGGAGGATGAGCGAGACGGGCTGGCGCATCCGCGTCGCCAGGTGGAGGTCGCGCTCCAGTTGAATCTCGAAGAAGCGGCGGTTGAAGCAGCCCGTCAGGCCGTCGGTCAAGGCCTGGTGCTGCATCTGCTGGAAGAGGCGCGCGTGGTTGACGGCGACGGCCACCTGGTCGGCCACCGTGCGCAGAAGCATCACCTCGTTGTCCTGCCAGGCGCGCTGCGGGTTGTCCGAAGTCACCAGCAGCACGCCCATCGTGCGCTCGTGGTAGATGACGGGGACGGCCGCGACGGGGCGCGCGTCGGTCTCGCCCGCCTCGCTCGAACCGTCGTGGACGTAGGTCTTCATCCGCCCGCGCAGGCGCACGCCCAGCGCCTCGATGTCGCTGAGCAGCTCGGCGCGCCTGCCCTCTTCGTCGTCGCCCGCGCCTTCCTCGTCCTCGGACGCGCCGTCGCGGAAGTAGCACTTGGTCAGCGAGGGCTGGCCGTGCTCGCCCTCGACGCAGAGCGCGCTCGACTGCGCGCCGAGCGCCAGCCCGACTTCATTGACCGTCGTCTGCAGGACGCTCGACAGCTCCAACGAGCTGCGGATGGCGGTCGAGATGCGGTTGACCGCGATCTCGCGCACGGCCTGCTCCTGGAGCAGCCGCGCCAGCTTGGTCGTCACCGAGACGGTGAGCTGGAGCGAGGTGGTCTTCGGGACGCAGGTGCGTACCGCCTTGGCGAAGAGGTGCGAGTGCGTCGGCGCCTCGGCCGTGACGCGCGCCATCAGGTATTCGAGCGCCGAGTAGACGATGTCGGGCTCGAAAGACCAGATGACCTCGTCGCCCGCCGACTCCGGCCCCTCGTCGCTCGCGCGGACCGAGGCCATCAGCGCCGAGAAGCGCGCGTCGGCGATGACGACGAAGCGTTCGAGCGAGTCGGCCGCGCCCGTCTTTTGGATGAGCATCGGCTCGCGCTCCGACTCGCCGTCGGAGAGCGGCGTCGAGTTGAGCGCGTCCTCGGGCGCGGCGAAGAAGAAGGCGTAGCGGGCCAGCCGCCCGACCTCGCGCACGCGCGCCACGTCGCGCAGCGGCCGCTGCGTCTCGGGCAGAAGGCTCTCGACCACCAGCGCCGCGAGGTTGTTCTCCAGCACCACGTCCTCGAAATAGCGCTGTAGTTGCACAATGGTGGGCTCCGCGCAACGGACTGAGGTCAGTTGGCGCGGGTGCTGTGCAAGGAGGGCGCTGTAGAGCGAGAGCATCAGGAGTCCCAGCCGAGGACGATCAAGGGAAGAAGCGGACGCCGGGGGTGCAAAGAAGACGCGGGGGCTGCAAGGAGCCCCTGTGACAAACACATTTTGACATAAGGCAACTAAGTTTGTCTATGTGTTTTTAAGACTTAGCGCGCGGGGCGACCCCGGCGGGCGGCGGGGCCGCCCCGCGTCCCCATCCCCGTCGGGAGGCAGGCGGGGGGCGCGGCCGGCGGGTCAGCCTTGCGTGTAATAAGTCATTGTGGCCGTTGAGATTAGAGTGCCTGCCGAATCTTCGGCGTTGACGTTGAGGATGATGACGCGGCGGCCGCGGCGCAGGACCGTGGCGCGCGCCTCGACCCGGCCGGCCGAGGCGGGGCGCAGAAAATGCACCGTCAGGTCTACTGTGACGGTGCGCGCGTCCGGTTCGAGGAGCGTGTGGACGGCGAAGGCGGCGGCCGTGTCGAGGAGCGAGACGACGGCGCCGCCGTGGAGTATGCCGCCCATCCGCGTCAGCTCCTCGCGCACGTCGAGGGCGAAGACCGCCGAGCCGCGCCCGGCCGAGACGAATTCGAGCCCCAGCAGACGCACGTAGGGAATCTGCTCGAAAATCTCCCTGAGCGGCTCCAACTCCTCGGCCGTCAACTCTTTAGACCTAGCCTCGCCGCCGCTCACGAGCCGTAAATCCCCGCGCCTTCGAGCGGCTCGACGACGACCGCCGTCCCGTAGGCGAGGACTTCGGTCGCCCCCTGCGCGACCTCCGTCGCGTCATAGCGGGCGCCGATGATGGCGTTCGCGCCAAGCTCTGTGGCGTGCTGAATCATAATCTCGAAGGCGTCTTTGCGCGTGGATTCGCAGAGGTTCGTCCAGGCGGTGATGTTGCCGCCGACCACCGTGTTGAAGAACGCGCCGATGTTGACGAAGAGGTTGCGCGAGCGCACGACGATGCCGCGCACGACGCCGAGGTTCTGCCGTATGCGGTAGCCGGGAAGCTCGAAGGCGGTCGTCACCATCTGCGGCGCGACGGAGAAGCGCGGCTCGCTGATGGCGTAGGGGGCGCGCGTCTGCAACTGCTGGTCGCTCATGGGTCTGTTCCTCCGGTTCGGCGGGCCGGCGGGAGGCCGCGGCGCGCGGGGCGAAGCCTTGAAGCGGGGAGGGCGCTGCCTTCAGTCGCCGAAGAGGCTGGGCTGTTCGGCGTCGCCGACCTCGCCGCCGGCCTCGTACTCCTCGGGCGTCCAGCGGTAGCGCGAGAGGTCGCAGCGCCCCTTGGCGTTGAACTCGACGCCTTCGGACGTGAGCATACGCTGTTGCAGGTCGGGCGGGACGATGACGCGCCCGGTCGAGCAGGCGCCCTGGGCGTTGATGACGCGCTGCCAGGGCACCGACTCGTCGGCCGAGTGCATGACGAAGCCGACGGTGCGCGCCGTGTAGCCTTCGCCGAGGATTTCGGCGAGCTGGCCGTAGGTCATCACGCGCCCGCCGGGTATGCGGCGCACGATCTCGAAGACGCGCTCGCGGTAGCCGCGCGAGTTGACGTCCAACGCCTCGGGCTTGTCCTCGGCGCCGCGCGCCTCTCCGGGGTCTTGACTCACTTGGGGGTCGTCCTCCTGCCAGCGTTTTTTGAAGGTCCTGCGGCGCCCGTCCCACCAGTCGCGCCACTCTCGAATCGCGCGCTCGCGCTCTGCCCGCGGAGCCGCGGGGCGGAAGGAGAGTCAGGTGTCGGTCGCGTCGCGCAGGCGCATCTCGGCGACGAAGCGCGTCCTGAGGTCTTCGCTTTCCAGCAGCGCTATCAGCTCGGGGATGCTGAGCCGGGCGGCGCGCGCACGCTCGGCCGCGAACTCGGCTCTGGCGCGCGCGCGGGCGTGACACTCTTCGCTGCTCGGGCGGGCTTTCATGCGTCTGTATACGTCGCGCGCGGCGGGCGGGTTTTCGCGCGCGTGCGGGGCGGCCGGCTCAGACGCGTTCGAGCGCGCGGCGCGTCCGCTCTTCGACCACGTCGCCGGTGTTGAGGACGGACTTGGGCTCGAAGAGCAGGACGTGCGCCTCCTCTTCGGCGACGGGCTTGTGCTCGACGCCGCGCGGGATGACGACGAACTCGCCCTCGCCGAGCCGCACGTCGCCGTCGCGCAGGCGGATGACGATTTCGCCCTTGACGACGAGGAACATCTCGTCCTCCGACTCGTGCTTGTGCCAGACGAAGTCGCCGCGGAGCTTGACGAGCTTGACGTAAGAGTCGCCCACCTCGCCCGCGATTTTCGGGCTCCAGTGTTCGGCGAAGAGCGCGAACTTCTCCGCGAGGTTGACCTTCTCGACCATCTTCCCTCCCGTCCGTCCTCAGCCGAGCGTGCGCAGGACGGCGCGCGCCGGGGCGCCGTCGCCGCTGCCGGCGGCGATTTTGAGGGGCAGGCAGAACAGCTCGTAGAGGCCGGGCGCGACGGCGCGCAGGTCGAGCCCTTCGACGACGACGACGCCGGCCGACAGCAGCGCGAGGTGCGTCCCGAAATCCTCGGAGCCGAACTTCTCGATTGAGAGGTAGTCGAAGCCGACGAGCCGCACGCCGGCGCGGACGAGCGCGCGCGCGGCCGCCGGCTCGATGTATGTGAAGTCCTCGCGGAAGCGCCCGCCCGGCTCCCCCCAGAAGGCCGAGTTGCGCGTCTTGAAGAGCACGCGCGTCGCGCCTCGGAGCGCCTCGGCTCCGACGTGGCGCTCCTCGACGGCGGGCGCGTCGGCCGGGACTTCGACGACGCGCGCCTCGCCCAGGAGCGCGTCGAGCGGGAGCGCCGCGAGCGCCTGCGCGCCCTCGATGAAGTGCGCGGGCGCGTCCACGTGCGTCCCCGTGTGCGCGCCGAGGTGGAGCACGGTGACGTTGGCCGCGTCGCCGCGCGAGATGGCGCTCCACGAGCCGACCTCCAGGCCGGGGTCGCCGGGGTAGGTCGGCGTCTCGCCCGGCGCGACGGGCACGCTGATGTCGTAAATCTGCATGGGTCGGAGTGAATGGTAAGAAAGCGCGGGGCGCCTGTCAACGCGGCGTCGGTCGGCGGCCGGGGCGGCGCGTTTGCGGGCGCGCGCGGGCGTGGGTTAGCATCGTCGAGGCCCCAGCGTCGAGTGATGTCCGGAGAAGATTCGAGTCGAGAGTCGGGCGCGGCGGCGGCGGGCGGCGGTCAGCCGCCGCGCGTGGCCGCGTCGAGCTATTTGAACACCGCGCCGCTCATCTGGAGCTTCGGCCGGGGCCGGCGCGGCGAGGTCGAGCTGCTGACCGACACGGCGCCGGCGCGCTGCGCCGACATGCTCGCGCGCGGGCAGGTCGAGGCGGCGCTCGTGCCCGTCGTCGAGTACCAGCGTCTGCCCGAGACGGCGGTCGTGCCGGGCGTCTGCGTCGGCGCGCGCGAGGAGGTGCACAGCGTCGTCCTCGTCACGCGCGGCGCGCGGCTCGAAGAGGTCGAGTCAATCGCGCTCAGCACCGAGTCGCGCACCTCGGCCGCGCTGGTCGAGGTCGTCTGCCGCGAGTTTCTGGGGCGCGCGCCGCGGCTCGAACAGGCCGAGCCCGACCTGGCGCGGATGCTCCGGCGGCACGACGCGGCGCTGGTCATCGGCGACCCGGCGATGACGTTCGAGCGCGAGGGCTTGCGCGTCTACGACATGGCGGCGCTGTGGCGCCGGCACACGGGGCTCGGCTTCGTCTTCGCCATGTGGATGGCGCACGAGTCGGACGCGGGGCGGGTGCTGGCGGTTGACTTCGCGGGCGCGCGCGACGAGGGGCTGGCCGCCGTCGAGGAGATAGCCGCAGGGTACGAGAGGGAACTGGGGCGGCCCCGCGCCGAACTCGTCCGCTACCTGACGCGCAACATCGCCTTCGGCCTCGACGAAGGGATGCGCGCCGGCCTCGAACTCTTCTTCCGCCTCGCGCACAAGCACGGCGTCATCGAGGGGCTGCGCCCGCTGAAGTTCCTCGGCATGGGTATTGAGTAGAGGCCGGGGCGGGGCGGCCGCGAGGCGAGGCGCACGGCGAAAACCGGCGGAATCGGCCGTCCCCGCGGGGCGCGCGGCCGCGGCGCGGCTGGCAGAATGCGGATTCGAAACCTCGGATTTGAAATTTGCGATTCGGCTGAAGCTCATATGACGACAGACATCCAACCGATTCTCGACCGGGTGCTCGCGGGCGGGCGCATGACGGCGGGGGAGTGCGCGACCCTCCTTGAGTCTTACGACGTGGCGCGGATGGGCGTGGCGGCCGACGAGGTCCGCCGCCGCAAACACCCCGGAGACGTCGTCACTTACATCATTGACCGCAACATCAACTACACGAACGTCTGCAACGTCGTCTGCACCTTCTGCGCCTTCTACCGCCGGCCGGGCAAGCCCGACACCTACGTCCGCACGCTCGAAGACATCTGCCGGCGGATTGACGAGACCATCGCGCTCGGCGGGACGGGCGTGCTGATGCAGGGCGGGCTGCACCCCGACTTCGGCGTCGAGTGGTACGAAGACCTTCTGCGCGCGCTGCACGCGCGCTACCCGGACTTCCAGCTCCACTGCTTCTCGCCGCCCGAGATACACAACATCCACCTCATCTCCGGGCTCTCCTACGAGGAGATTCTCGTCCGGCTGAAGGAGGCCGGGCTCTACAGCATGCCGGGCGGCGGCGGCGAAATCCTTGACGACGAGGTGCGCAAGCGCGTCTCGACCAAGTGCACGACCGACGAGTGGCTGGCGGTGATGCGCGCCGCGCACCGCGTCGGCCTGCGGACGACGGCCACGATGATGTTCGGCATCGGCGACCGCACTGAGCACCGCGTCCGCCACCTGCAAAGGGTGCGCGACCTTCAGGACGAGACGGGCGGCTTCACGGCCTTCATCCCCTGGACGTTCCAGCGCGAGAACACGGCGCTCGGCCGCCGCATCAAGGACGAGCTGACGGGGATGGACTACCTGCGGATGCTCGCCGTCTCGCGCCTCTTCCTCGACAACGTCGAGCACATACAGTCCTCTTGGCTGACGCAGGGCCTAAGGCTCGGGCAGGTCGCGCTGCGCTTCGGGGCGGACGACATGGGCTCCATCATGATCGAGGAGAACGTCGTCTCGGCGGCCGGCGCGCACAACGAGGCCGACGAGAAGATGCTCCGCTACCTCATCCGCGAGGCCGGCTTCCGCCCGCAGCAGCGCGACATCCTCTACCGCCACGTCCACCGCGACGAGTCGGCCCGCGCCGACGCCTCCGACTCGGCCACCCTCCGCGAGCTTTCCGTCGCCTTCGCCGACTGAGCGGGCGGGGCGGGGGACGAAGGGACGGCCGAACGGCGCCTCCTTCGTCCCCGCCCCGCCCGCCTTCACCCTTTGAAAGATGACACGGCGGCGGCCGACACGATAGAATCCCGTTTCCCGGTTTTAGCTCGAAGGTTCGGCGGACTTTTCGGGGTCGTGGTTTACCCGCCGGCCGCCGCGGCGGAGGCCGAGGGTTTCGAATGCTTTACGACTTCGAGCTGGCGGGGCGGCGCGTGCGGCTGTGGCAGCGGCGGGGCGAGAGTTACGGCCACGTGCTGATGAAGGCGCTCGGCTTCGCCATGTTCGCGCGCGAGCACCCGAACCTTGAGGTCGAGCTGCCGGTCGGCCTGCGCTACAAGCCCGACCTCGTCGCCCTGAACGACGCGGGGGGCGGGCCGCCGCGCGCGGGCGCGCGCTTCCTCTTCTGGGGCGAGTGCGGCGCAGTCTCGATGCGCAAGGTCGCGTGGCTGCTCAAGCACGGCGACACCGAGCGGCTGGTGCTCTTCAAGATAGACTGCGGCGTCACGGCCTACACGCGCGAGCTGCGCGACTCGGTCGAGCCGCGCTACCGCGGGCGGGGCCGCCTGACGCTCGTCAACTTCAGGGCCGACGTGGCGGGGCGCGTCGAGGGCAAACGCGTCGAGGAAGTCCCCGGGAACTGGTACGAGAAGATAGAGGTGTGAGGGCGCCTGACGCTGATGGCCGGGAGCGACGACATAGAAGTCCGCGAGTGCGCGACCGTCGAGGAGTTCGACGCGTGCGTGAGTTTGCAGCGCGAGGCGTTCGGGTTGCCCGACCTCGAGCTTTCGCCGCGCCGCCACCTCATCGTCGTGCGCAGCGCGGGCGGCTTCACGCTCGGCGCGTTCGCGGGCGGGCGGCTGGTCGGCTTCGTCCTCAACCAGTTGGCGCTGCGCCGCGCGCCCGACACCGGCGCCGAGGAGACGACCGGCTACTCGCACATGATGGCGGTGGCGAAGGACTACCAGAACCGCGGCGTCGGCGCGCGCCTGAAGTGGGCGCAGCGCGCGCGCGTGCTGGCCGAGGGGCGGCGCGCCATCCGCTGGACGTGGGACCCGGGTCAGTCGCGCAACGCGCACTTCAACCTCAACCGCCTGGGCGTCGTCGTCCGCGGCTACGCGCCGAACTACTACGGCACGGACTACTCGACCGCGACCGGGCGTTTCGGCGAGCGGCTCGGGCTCGACAGCGACCGCCTGGTCTGCGAGTGGGAACTCGCCTCGGCGCGGGTCGAGGCGCTGGCGCGCGGCGAGGCGCCCGAGCCGCGGGGCGAGCCGGCCGCGACAATCGCCATCCCCCCGGACTGGGGCGCGCTCGTCCGCGAAGACCCCGCGGCGGCGCGCGAAGAGTTGAGCCGCGTCCGGGAAGAGTTTCGGGCGGCCTTCGCCGCAGGGCTCGTCTGCGCCGGCTTCGAGCGCGACCCCGCGCGCCCGCGCTACCTTTTGTTTAAAGAGGAGGGGCGGCGGACGGCGGACGGCGGGCGGTAGCCGGAGCCTTCGGAGTTTTCGTCGTGAGTCGTCCGTCGTGAGTCGTCCGTCGTGAGTCGTCCGTCGTCCACAGTCGTCCGTCGTCCACCGTCCGTCGCGCCTTCGTCGCCCGTCGCCGCGTTATGGCTCTGACACGCTTCGACCGATACGTTGACCGGCACGCGCGCTCGTTCACCGAGCGCCTGCAGGACCTGTGTCGCATGCCGTCGGTGGCGGCGCGCGGGACGGGGATGCGCGCCGTCGCGGAGAAGGTCGAACAGATGTTGCAGCGCGTCGGGGCGGGCACGCGCTCTTTCAAGTACGGCAGCGGCTTCCCAATCGTCTACGGCGAGTGCGGCGCCGGCCCGCGCTGCTTCGTCGTCTACGGCCGCTACGACGTGCAGCCCGTGGGGCAGTTGACCGAGTGGTCTTCGGGCCCGTTCGCGGCGGTCGTCAACGACGGCCGGCTCTGCGCGCGCGGCGCGTCGAACAGCAAGGGCGACCTCGTGGCGCGCGTCGCGGCCGTCGAGGCGTACCAGAAGACCTACGGCAAGCTGCCCCTCTGCCTGCGGTTCGTCGTCGAGGGCGAGGACGGCCTGGCGAGCCCGAGCCTCTACCGCTTCGCGGCGGAGAACGCCGAGTTGCTGCGCGCCGACGGCTGCCTCTGGGACGACGGCTACAAGGACACCAAAGACCGCCTCGTCATCAACCTCGGCTTCAAGGGCATCGCGTTCCTTGAGCTGCGCGCGTACGGGGCGCGCACCGACCTCCACTCGAAGTGGGGCGGCATCGTCCCCAACCCCGCCTGGCGGCTGGTGCAGGCGCTCGCGACCGTCGTCTCGCCGAAGGGCGTCATCACCATAGACGGCTTCTCGTCGCACGTCGCGCCGCTCACGTCCGAAGACCGGCAGATGCTCAAGACCATCGAGCTGGACGAGGCGGGGCTGCGCCGCGAGTTCCGCATCGGCGGCTGGGTGCACGGGATGACGGGGAGGGAGCTGGCGAAGGAGCTGATCTTCGGCCCGACCTGCACCATCTGCGGCATCCGCACGGGGCACACCGAGGCCGGCGCCAAGACCGTGCTGCCCGGCGCGGCCACGGCGCGCCTCGACTTCCGCCTCGTTCCCGACCTCACGCCCGCGCTGGTCGTCGGCCTCCTCCGCGAGCACCTCGACAAGCGCGGCTTCGTGGACGTCGAAATCATCGAGCTGGGCTCGGCGCCCTACGCGAAGTCCTCGCCCTCCTCGATGGTGGCGCGCGCGGCCGTCGAGGGCGCGCAAGAGGTCTACGGCGCCCCGCCGGTCGTCTACCCGCTCGACCCGGCGAGCGGCCCCGTCGGCGCGGTCTGCGGCGCGAACCACCCGCCGACGCCCGTCGTCTCCTTCGGCGTCAGCTACTTCGGCTCCAACCCGCACGGCCCGGACGAGAACATCCGCCTCGACGACTTCATCCAGGGCGTCAAATTCTTCGGCCGCGTCATCCACCGCCTCGCCACCCTCGAAGAGGCAGCGCCCGGCCGCCCGCAGCAGGCGCTCGTCCGGCTCGAAAAGTAGGGCCCGAGGGGGGGGCGCGCGGGCGCCGCCCTTCGTCCCGCGCGGCGACTTTGTTGCGCGCCCGTTGAGTAGCCCTTATGATGGGCGCGACCGTCTCCATCATTAACGCCCGGGTGTGACTGCGAACTTGCCTACCGCCGCCAAGACCATCGAAGCCGAAGTCAGGAAGCTCCGCGAAGAGGTGCTGAGGCATGAGGAGCTTTACTACGTCCACGACCGGCCGGAGATAACCGACGCCGAGTACGACGCGCTGGTCGAGCGCCTGCGCGCGCTCGAAGAGGAGCACCCGGCGCTGCGGAGGCCCGACAGCCCCACGCTGCGCGTCGGCGGGCGGCCCGCCGAAGGGTTCGAGGAGTACGTCCACCGCCGGCCGATGCTCTCGCTCGACAACAGCTACAACATCGAAGACCTGCGCGCCTTCGACGAGCGCTGCCGCCGCCTGGCCGACGGCCGCGCCTTCGAGTACGTGGCCGAGCTGAAGATTGACGGCCTCTCGCTCTCGCTCCACTACGAGGGCGGCCTGCTCGTGCGCGGCGTGACGCGCGGCGACGGGCGCGTCGGCGAGGACGTGACGCAGAACGTCCGCACCATCCGCAGCATCCCGCTCGGCCTCAAAGACGGCGGGCGGCTGGGCGGCGAGATAGAGGTGCGCGGGGAGGTCTACATCTCGCGCAGGATGTTCGAGCGCATCAACGCCGAGCGCGAGCAGGCGGACGAGCCGCGCTTCGCCAACCCGCGCAACGCCGCCGCCGGCGCCATCCGCCAGCTCGACCCGAAGGTCGTCGAGCGCCGCCGCCTCGAAATGCTCGCCTACGACGTGTTGCAGGCGGGCCACAAGCCTTTCGCCACGCACTGGGAGGCGCTCGAATGGCTCGACCGGGCGGGCCTGCGCGTCGTGGCCCCCGAGCACCGCGCGCTCTGCGCCTCCATCGAAGAGGTCATAGAGTTTTGCGGTCGCATCGAGGCGGCGCGCGACGAGATTGATTTCGAGATAGACGGCGTGGTCGTCAAGGTCAACTCCACGGCCCTGCAGGACGAGTTCGGCGCGACGGCCAAGTCGCCGCGCTGGGCCATCGCCTACAAGTACCCGGCGCGGCAGGCGACGACGCAGGTCGAGTCCATCGTCGTGCAGGTCGGGCGCACGGGCGCGCTCACGCCGGTCGCCAACCTCACGCCCGTCCAGCTCGCCGGCACGGTCGTCGCGCGCGCCACGCTCCACAACGAGGACGAGATCAAGCGACTCGGCGTCAAGGTGGGCGACTGGGTCAACATCGAGAAGAGCGGCGAAATCATCCCGAAGGTCTTGAGCGTCGTCGCTTCGAGGAGGACTGGCGGCGAGAAGCCATTCCGCTTCCCGAAGAAGTGCCCCGTCTGCGGCGGCGTCGTCTCGCGCCCCGAGGGGGAGGTCGTCTCGCGCTGCGTGGCCGCCGACTGCCCGGCGCAGTTGAAGGCGCGGCTGCTCCACTTCGCCTCGCGCCGCGCGATGCGCATCGAAGGTCTGGGCGACGCGCTGGCCGAACAGCTCGTGCAGAAGAAGATGGTGCGCGACGTGGCCGACCTCTACACGCTCGGGCCCGAAGCGGTGTCGGCGCTCGAACGCATGGCCGAGAAGTCGGCGTCGAACCTGATGGCGCAGATAGAGGCGAGCAAGACGCGCGACCTGCCGCAGCTCGTCTACGGCCTCGGGATTCGACACGTCGGCGAGCGCACGGCCGCGCTGCTCGCGCGCCACTTCCGCTCGCTCGAAGCCCTGAGGCACGCGACGGTCGAGCAGATAGACGACATCCACGAGATCGGCCTGACGGTCGCGCAGTCCGTCCGCGACTGGTTCGACGACGACGGCAACGCCCGCCTCTGCGAGCGGCTGCGCGAGTTCGGCGTGCGGACGGAGGCGGCCGGCGGCGCGGCCGCGGCCGGCGCCGACGAGGCGTTCGCCGGCAGGCAGTTCGTGCTGACGGGCAGGCTCGAGACGATGACGCGCGACGAGGCGCGCGCGCTCATCGAGGCGCGCGGCGGGCGCGTGACCTCGACCGTCAGCAAGAAGACCGATTACGTCGTCGCGGGCGAGGAGGCGGGCTCGAAGCTCGACAAGGCGCAGGCGCTCGGCGTCAACGTGATTGACGAGGCGGCGCTGAGGGCCATGCTCGGCCCCGGCGGCTGACGGGGCCGGCGGGGGCCCGCGAAAACATAGGGGGGACGATGGAAAAAGGGAACGAGGACAAACTGCGACTGGCCTACACGCTCTTCTGCGACGACGTGCGGCTGGAGGTCGGCAACAAGCTGTCGCTGATGGGAGTCTTTCACCAGATACTGGCGCAGCAGTTCCCCGTGACGGTGATGAAGTTCGCCGTCGTCACGCAGTGGCGCGGCGACGGGCGTCACCTCTCGGAGGTGCGCATCCTGACGGCCGACCGCCAGCAGCCGGTCGTGCTCGCCGAGCCCTCGCCCTTCGAGGTCGCGCAGGGCGGCGTCGCCAACAACATCAGCTTCTTCTTCAACGTCCTCTTCCCCGGCCCCGGCCTCTACCACGTCCAGACCCTGATTGACTCCACGCTCGCCGACGAGCAGGAACTCCACCTCGTCCTCGTAGACCCCAACGGCCTGCCCGCGCCCGACACGACCTCCGAGGCGGTGAACTGAAAAAGCCGCGAGCCGTAAACCGCGAACCGCGACGGGGGGTGAGCCTTGCTCCTCTCCTGTCGCGGTTCGCGGTTTACGTCTTACGGCTTGATGCGGATGAGTGGACTCGAACCACCACGACCTTGCGGCCACTAGCTCCTGAGGCTAGCGCGTCTACCAATTCCGCCACATCCGCGTGCGGGGAGTTGAGATATTAAAGGCGGGGTTCGAGGGGTGTCAAGCGGCCCCTCCGGCGTGTGAAAAAGGGGCGCGGGCGATGAGCCGCCCGCGCCCCTTCGCGCCCCCCGTGTTCGTAACCCTGAGAGCGGCTTAGTGGCCGTTGAGGCCGTCGTTGTAGCCGTTCTCGAACCCGCGGCGGAAGTACTGCTGGTACTGGTAGCGGTCGCCGTAGCGCGAGTTGTAGTCCTTCGTCGCGTCGCGGTACGCGCTGAAGTCGTTGATGTTGCGGTAGCCGCCGCGGCTGCGATCCTTGCGGCCTTCCTTGACGCCTTCGTTGTAGCCGGCGTTCAGGGCCGTCTGCTGCGACTGCGAGTAGTTGCCGTAGCCGTAGTTGCCGTAGCCGCGGTTGCCGTACCCGCCGTTGTTGTACCCGCCGTTGTTGCCGTAGCCGCCGTAGCCGCCGTTGCGCTGCTGCTGGATGTAGACGTCGCG
Organism: Pyrinomonadaceae bacterium; assembly: GCA_036387195.1. GTDB lineage: Bacteria > Acidobacteriota > Blastocatellia > Pyrinomonadales > Pyrinomonadaceae > QHXN01. The sequence continues at coordinate 30,667 of DASVUF010000214.1, forward strand.
CTGGTCGTAGTCGCCGTCGCCGTCACGGTCGCGCGGGTCGCGGCCGAGGCCGTAGCCGTTTCCGTTGCTGCGCTGCTGCTGGCGGATGTAGACGTCGCGCCGGTCGAAGTCGCCGTCGCCGTCCACGTCGCGGCGCTGCTCGCGCCTCTCGCGCCTGTCCTCGCGGCGCTCCTGACGCCTCTCGCGCCTGTCCTCCCTGCGCTCGCGGTTGCGATTCTGCGCGTTCACCGCGGTGGCCGGCAGAAGCAGGAAGAACCCGAGCGCGAGCATGAGCGCCGTAGTGAAATAACGTTGACCCGTCCGTTTCGCCATCTTAACCCTCCTGGATTGCAAGAACCCGTTCACGAATTTTCTTCTCAAACAGACTGTAGACGCCGGACCAGGTAACAACCTTCATGCCAGAGCGCGCGGCGTGGATTCGGCGCGGAAAACGCACGACGTATCAACGCCTTAGCGAACCGCTCACACTATTTGGAGCCGCGCCCCACCTTTTCGTGCGCCGGAAGTCGGACACGCATACGCATTAAGGCCAAACGCCCGCGCGCCGTTCGGTTGCGGGCGCGCTCGCGCGCTTGTTATATTCGTGGCCGTTCATAACGGAATCGCAACAATGAGCGCAGGAGAGGGGCCAGGCGGGTCGGGTTTGCGCGCGCGCGCAGGGGACATCCTGGCGCGCATCGAGGCCGCGGCGCGCCGCGCGGGGCGCGACCCGTCGGGGGTCACGCTCGTCGCCGTCAGCAAGACGCACCCGGCCGCGCTCGTCGGCGAGGCGGCCGCCGCCGGCCTCAGGGACTTCGGCGAGAACCGCGTGCAGGAGGCCGAGGCGAAGGCGGCCGAGTCGAAGACCTCCGCGCCGGGCCTGCGCTGGCACCTGATAGGGAACTTGCAGGCGAACAAGGCGAGGCGCGCCGCGCGCCTCTTCGACCTGATTCACTCGGTAGATTCGGCGGCGCTCGTCGCGCGCCTCGAACGCGTCTGCGGCGAGGAGGGGCGCGGGTCGCTCGACGTGCTCGTGCAGGTTGACCTCGCGGGCGAGGAGACGAAGAGCGGCGCGCCCGTCGAAGAACTGCCCGCGGTCTTCGAGGCGCTCGGCGCCTGCGTCCGCGTCCGCTGCCGCGGGCTGATGGTGCTGCCGCCGTTCTTCGAGGACGCGGAGGCCGCCCGGCCTTACTTCCAAAGGCTGCGCGGGCTGCGCGACGAGTGGGGCGGGCGCGGCGCCTTCGGCGGCGGCGTGGGCGAGCTTTCGATGGGCATGAGCCACGACTACGAAGTGGCGGTCGAGGAGGGCGCGACGCTCGTGCGCGTCGGCACGGCGCTGTTCGGCGGGCGCGCCGCGGCGCGCTGACGCGGGCGGCGCGAAGAGAGCACATGGACGCACTCGGGTTCCTACAGCCTCTGGAGTTGATCGTGCGGGCGCAGCAGAGCGGCGCCGTGCGGTTCCTCGCGGCGGTCTTCCAGTTCATCTGGTATCTGGTGGTCGCCGTCATCGTCTCGGTCATCGTGCTGATGATCGTGCGCTTCGTGCTGAACTACGCCGACCTCAACCCCTTCAGCCGGCCCGTCATCCTCGTCCGGCGGCTGACCGACCCGTTCGTCAACCCCGTCCGCCGCGCGCTGACGGGCTTCGGCATCCAGCCGAACGGCGCGCCGCTGGTCGTCGTCCTGCTCGCCATCCTGCTCGGCTACTTCGTGCTGATGCTCTCGGCCAGCGTGCTCGACACGGCGGCGGGGATAGCGCTCAGCTCGACGGCGCTGAGCGCGGGCGGCGCGGTGGCGCTCGTCGGCTACGTCATCTACGGCGTGCTCTCGCTCTACGCGCTGCTCATCATGGTGCGCATCATCTTCTCCTGGGGGCAGGTGGGCCACGCCAACCGCGTGATGCGGCTGCTCGTCAACGCGACCGACCCCCTGCTGCTGCCCCTGCGGCGCACCATCCCGCCGCTCGGCATGTTCGACCTCTCGCCCATCGTGGCCTTCGTCATCATCTGGCTCTTCCAGGCCGCCATCCGCATGACCCTGCTCCGCGGCTGGCCGGTCAACTTCTTCATGTGAGTCGGCGTGCTCGACTACGCCGAGCGCGAGGGCTCCATCACGTTCGCGGTGCGCGTCGTCCCGCGCGCGTCGAAGACCGCGGCCGCGGGCGCGCACGGCGGCGCGCTCAAGGTCAGGGTGGCGGCGCCGCCCGTCGGGGGCGCGGCCAACGGGGAGCTGGCGCGCTTCCTCGCCAGGGCGCTCGGCGTCCCGGCCGGCGCGGTCGAGATAGTCGGCGGCCGCGCGTCGAAGTCGAAGGTCGTGCGGGTGGCCGGCGCGCGGGCGTCAGACCTGCTGCGGCTCGCGGCGGGCGGGTGAGGCGGGCGGCGCGGAGTCGCGGAGGGGGCGCCGGCTCAAGGCCGAAGCGCCCGCGCCGCGCGCCGCCGCCCCGGCCATTACGGCCGCCGCGGGCCTTGTGGTATATTTGCGTCCCGCTCGTGGTTCAACTTTAAGACTCAAACCAAGGAAACTCATCAGGCATGTCCGGACACTCGAAGTGGCACACTATCAAACACAAGAAGGGCGCTTTGGACGCCAAGCGCGGCAAGGTTTTCACCAAGCTGATTAAGGAGATTCAGGTCGCGGCGCGCGTGGGCGGCGGCGACCCGGACGCCAACGCCCGCCTGCGCAAGGCCATCTCCGACGCCAAGGGCGCCAACATGCCCAACGACACCATCGCGCGCGCCGTGCGACGCGGCACGGGGGCCGAGGAGGGCGTCTCCTACGACGAAATCACCTACGAGGGCTACGGCCCCGGCGGCGTCGCCGTGATGGTTGACTCGATGACCGACAACCGCAACCGCACGGTCGCCGAGATTCGCCACATCTTCTCGAAGAACGGCGGCAACCTCGGCACCTCGGGCGCGGTCAACTGGATGTTCGAGAAGAAGGGCTACATCGTCGTCGGCAAGGAGGCCAAGCCCGAGGACGAGCTGTTCGAGATCGTCACCGACGCCGGGGCGGAAGACCTGCGCGACGACGGCGACAACTTCGAGATCATCACCGCGCCCGACGACTTCGACGCCGTGCTCGAAGCCGTCAAGAAGGCGGGCGTCGAGCCGCAGGTCGCCGAGGTCGAGATGGTGCCCAAGGAGTACAAGAAGCTCGAAGGCGCGGAGGCCCGCCAGATGCTCAAGCTGATGGAGGCGCTCGAAGACCACGACGACGTGCAGAAGGTTTCGGCCAACTTCGACATGGACGAGGCCGACATGGCCGGGGCGTAGGGGTGACGAAACGGGAGGCGTAAGGGTGAAGTCCGGACAGCGCTTCTTTCGTCCCCCGTCCCTCGTCCTGCATTCCTCGTCCTCCGTCCTCCGTCCTTTGTCCTTCCGATGAGAGTTCTAGGCATTGACCCGGGGAGCGAGACGACGGGCTGGGGCGTCGTCGAAGGCGACGCGCGGCGTTACGCGGCCGTGGACTTCGGCGCGGTCAGGGCCAGGCCGCGCGAGCGTTTCTCGGCGCGGCTGCTGGCGATAGCCGTCGGCGTCGAGGCGCTGATAGAGAAGTTCAGGCCGGACGTCTGCGCCGTCGAGGAAGCGTTCTTCGCCGTCAACCCCAAGACGGCGCTCAAGCTCGGGCACGTCCGCGGCGTGGTGCTGCTCGCGGCCGAGCGCGCCGGCGTCGAGATAGCCGAGTACGCGCCGCGCCTCATCAAGCAGACGGTCGTCGGCTACGGCGCGGCCGAGAAGCAGCAGGTGCAGGAGATGATGCGCGTGCTGCTGAAGCTGAAGTCGCCGCCGACGCCGCACGACGCCTCGGACGCGCTGGCCGTGGCCGTCACGCACCTGCACCACGGCGCGCGCCCGCGGCAGACGCAGTCGAAGGCCGCGCCGGCGCGCGCGCGGCTCGAAGCGCTCCTCGCGGCGAACCCGCGCCGACGCGCCCCGCGCTGAAAGGGCGCGCCGTCGCGCCGTCAAGCGCCCGACGCCCACGCGCCCGCGCAGTCACGCCCGCCCGAACTCCCTCCGCCAGGGGACGACCTCAACCCATCCGACCGGAGGAGGGAACGAGCCGTGCCCCTACGCGCAACGCCCCGGCGGCGCCCAGCCGGAAACTACCTGACTTCAATCCTTCTGCTTTCGCTGCTCCTGGCGTCCGCATGGGCGGCGCAGGCGCAGGCGCGGCGCAGGCCGCCCGCGGGCGGGCGCGCGGCCGTCGTGGTGGACGAACGCCTGTCGGCGCTGCGCGACGCGCCGCGGCTGTCGGCGAACGTCGTGCGGAGGCTCGGCCGCGGACGCGCGGTGTCGGTCGCGGGCGCGCCCGTGGCGCGCGACGGCGTGACGTTCCTGAGGGTCGCGGTGACGAGCCGCACGGGCGGGTGGCTTCAGGCCGACGCCCTCGTCCGGCCGGGGCTGGCGGGCGAGGACGCGCGGCTGCTCAGGCTTGTGCGCGGCTCGGCGGAGTTCGACCGGCTGGCGCGTGCGCGCATCTTCCTCGACGCGTTCCCGCGCTCGGCGCTGCGGCCGGCGGCGCTGCTCGCCTTCGGCGAGGCGGCCGAGGAGGCGGCCGCGAGGCTCACGAGCGAGGCGCGCCGCCGCCTCGACGAGCGCGAGATGGAGGCGGGCGGCGCCCCGGCCGCGAGCTACTACCTCGGCTACAGCGGCCTCGACCGTTACAGGCGCCACGGCGTCGTCTTCGCCTTCGACGCCGCGTCGAAGCGCTACCGCTACGACGGCGCCGCCTGGCGCGAACTGCTCCGCCGCCACCCGCACGCCCCGGAGGCCGCCGAAGCGCGCCGCCGCCTTGAGCCGCGTTAGCGGCGGCGGCCTGCAAAGACTTCGCGCGCACGGCCGGGCCGGCCGAGCGCCCGTAGGAGTTCTTCTCCGCGCGCGTCGGCGCCCTTGAAATGCTAAAAATGCACGGGCGGGCGCGGCGGGGAAAAGTGTGTTGCAAAATCGGGCCGGCGCGGTTAGATTGTCGGCGTTATCTCAGAGCCGCAAGGCGCGGAAGGCTCTCCCAAGGCAGGGCGACGTCTCCCCGTCAAAAAGAACCCTGGAGGAAAGGAACTGTGCCGGTAGGAACCTGTCCCGACTGCGAAGCCGAAGTCCACGTTGACCTCGACGCCGACAAGGGCGACTCGGTCACCTGCGACGAGTGCGGAACCGAGCTGGAAATCGTCGGACTCGACCCGGTCGAACTCGACATCGCCGAGGAGGAGCCCGACGACGACGACGACGGCGAGGACGACGAAGAATACTGAGAGCCCTGAAGCCGTGAGCCGTGAGCCGTGGCGGGAGAAGACAGCTTCTTCCCGCCACGGCTCACGGCTTACAGCCTTCAGGGCTGTTTGCTCTGGTAGGTCGTCCGGTTCTGGCGGACGTTGAGGCCGCGCGGGCCTTCCACCCTGACGGCGTGGAGTCGCCCGTCGCGCCTTTTTTCTTCGGGCGGGTAGAAGGCGAGCACGTAGGTCGAGGTCACCTCCTCGGCCAGCGCCTTGAAGAGCGGCTCGTAGTCCTTGGCCGTGGCGTAGAAGTTCGTCCCGCCGGTCTTCTCGACCAGCCCCGAGACGTCGAGCGGCGTCGGCAGCGGCGCGCGCTCCGGCGCGTTCGACGCGAGCAGCCGCGTGTAGCTCGGCAGCGTCACCGTGTAGACGCTGACGTCGGCCTGGTTGGCGCGCTCGATGACGGTCGAGGGGTGGACAGTGTCGCCGACGGGGAAGCCGTCGGTGACGACGACCACGGCCTTCTTCGTCAGGCGGCGGTCGAGCGTGCGCGGGGCGTTCCTGGCGAGCAGGCGGACGGCGTCGTCCACCGCGTCGTAGGCGTGGGTCGAGAGCCCGCCCGTCTCGCGCGCGAGGCGGCCCAGCGCGCGGTCGAGCTTGCGCGGGTCGCTGGTGAAGCCTTGCAGGACGCGCGCGTTCATCCCGAAGCTCATCACGGCGAACGAGGCCGGGCGGTTCGACAGCTTCTCCGAGAAGGCGCGCATCGCCGTGTGGAGCCGCATCATCTCCTCGGGCGTCATGCTGCCCGAGACGTCCACCGCGAAGACGACCGCCACGGGGCGGTCCTGCCCGCCGCGCCGCTCGACGTTGAGGAAGGCCACCGGGCGCTCGTCGCCGTCCTCGTAGAGCTTGAAGTCCTCCGGGCGCAGCCCCTTCACCGCGCGCCCCGCGGCGTCCGTCACAGACACCTCCACCAGGACAAGGTCGGTGTCAATCTTTAACACGTCCTCCTCGCCGACCTCTTCGGGCGTCTGCGACGGGCGCTGCCGCTGCGACGGCTCCGGCGTCGTCGGCGGCTGCTGCGCGCGCGGCGCCGCGCCGGACGGCGTCAGCAGACACAGGAGGAGCGCGGCCGCGCAGGGGAGGCCGGCGCGCCGCAGGGGAGGGCGTTTCTCGACTGATGTGGAAGACATAAAACTTCGTGCGAAGGCGTGCGGCCGAGCGTTGGCGCGCGCGCCGATTATACGTGCCCGCGTCGCGCGCGCGCCAGAACCTCGGGGGCGGGCCCGCGGGCAACACAGCCGCCGCCCGCGCGCATCAACCCGGATTGAGACTGCGTGTTATAATCCCGGCCGCCGAAACTTTGATGCCGCGGCCGTCCCCGGAGCGACCCTCTTGAAGATTCTCCGCAGAAATTTTTTACTCGCCACGCTGGCGGCGCTCTGCGCGCTCGCCGCCCACGTCCCCGGCGGCGCGGCCGCGCAGAAGAAGCCGAAGAAGCCCGAGCCGACGACCGGCTCCATCAGCGGGCGCGTGCGCGTCGAGTCGGGCTACAGCGCGGGCGGCGTCAGCGTCGTCGCGCGCCGCGGCGACGAGGAGGTCGCGCGGACTTCGACCAACCAGAAGGGCGAGTTCTCATTCCAGGGGCTCGCGCCCGGCCCCTACGGACTGACGCTGCGCAAGGAGGGGTTGCAGGTGGGGCGGATGGAGGGCGTCGAGGTGCGCGCCGGCAAGACCGTCTCGCTCAAGGAGGGGCTCTACCTCCCCGTGGACGAGGGCTCAATCGCCTTCATCCGCGGCAGCGTCTTCAACGCCGACGGCCGCAGCTTCTACGGGGCGAAGGTCGAGCTGGCGCGCGTCGAGGGCGACGGCTCGGTCAGGAAGCTCGACAGCCGCGTCACCAACTCCGCGGGGCAGTTCGCCTTTAAGCTCACCCCCGAGCGCGGCCGCTACCGGCTGACGGCGAAGGCCGACGGGATGCAGGCGGCCGCCGAGGAGGTCAACGTCGAGGGCGCGGCCATCTACCGCGTCGCGCTCTCGCTCAGCCCCCCGCAGAAGTAGCCGACCCGTTCGGGGAAGGAAAGTGAAGGACGCGCACGCCAACAGGGAAGAGGCGCGCGAGGAGTTTCTGACGTCGCGCCAGCTCGCTGAGGTCTTGCAGGTCAGCGAGACGACCGTGCGCCGCCTGGCGCGCGACGGACGCATCCCCTGCGTGCGCGTGACGCCGCGCCTCCTGCGCTTCAACCTCAAGTCCGTCCTGCGCGCCCTGGACGGAGACGGCGCCCCCCACGCGTCGCGCCGCACGCGCCGCCACGCGGAGGACGGGGAGCGCGACGACGCGCAGTTGTCTTTCACGGAGATGCTCTGAGGCTTTAACGGACGGCGCCTTCGTCTTCTTCTTCTTCTTCTTCTTCGCGCGCGGCGGCCTCCTCGGCCTCGACCTCGTCGCGCGGGCGCCAGTTCCTTCCGCCCACCTTCACCAAATCGTGTTTGCGTATCAGGCCGGCGCGCACGTTGAGGAACCACGCGGAGGCCCCGAGCCCGGCGACGAGGAAGGCCGCCTCCGTGCGCCCCGCCAGGAGGAGCGCGGCCGCGGCGGCGAACAGCGCGCAGGCCGCCCCGCGCAGGAGCCGCCCGCGTACGGGCCGCGCCGCCGCGTCCGGCGCGCGCCCGCCGCCGCCGGCCGGCCCCGCGTCGTCGTCGTCAACGGCGCGGCGCGCGCCCTCTTGTTCCGTGTCGTGTTCCAGGCTCTCGCCCGCCGTTCGGGATTTCATCTGACGGTGACGGGAATCGGCGCGTCTATCTCGCGCGGCGGCAGGCACGTCTCGTCGTTGCAGGGCTGTACGCGGACTTTGGCGCGCAGCGTGTGGCGGCCCCTGGCCGCGGCCTTGTCGGCGCGCAGCGGGAGGCGGATGACGACGGCGGCGCCCTCGTAGACCGAGAGCGGCTTGTCGGCGAAGCCGAGCTTGCGCTCGACGCCGGCCGGGTAGACCGGCTTGTCGGGCGTGACGCCTTCGGCGGGCTCGGCGCGCAGCTCCGTCGCCACGTAGAACTTGTCGGAGGCGGGGTTGGCCTGGACGTGGAAGCCATCGGCGATGTCGAGCCGCACGCGCGCCTCGCCCGCGCCGCCCGCTTCGAGCGTCGCCTCCTCGACCGTGGCCGTCACCTCCTGCCTGCGCGCCGCGGGCGTCGCCCGCGCCTGCGCGTTCGCGGCGGGCGCCGGCGTCGGGGCGGCGGCGCCGCCCGTGTTGTCCGCCTGACCGCCGCAGGCGCCGAGCGCGAGCGGCGCGCAGAGCGCGAGCGCCGCAAGAAGATTCGTTCGTCGCATGGTGCAGAGCATGGTGCAGAGTTTATCTCAAAAGCGTTCGGGCGTCGCCGTCAGGCGTTGGTCGTGGGCGGCCGGAACTCCTGCGCGGGCGGCGCGGGCGGCTGCGGCGGCTGCGGCGGCGCGGCGCTGCGGCGGCGCAGGCGTCGGACGAGGAAGCGGAGCAGGAGGTAGGCCGGCAGGCCGATGAAGAGCGCGACCGGCAGCAGCGCCAGCGCCGCGCGGATGAGGAAGAGCGTGACGGCGGCCGCGAAGTCCACGCCCTCGCCGAAGGCGACGCCGACGCTGCGGAAGAAGCCCGTCGTGCTGACGAGCGGCGCGGGCGGCTGGAGCGTGACGCTGATGGTCGAGAGGCTCGACTGGTTTTCGAGGAAGCGCCGCCGCCCCTCCAGCCGCTCTATCTCCGTGCGGACGTTCGCCATCTCGCGCTGGACGGCGACGGCGTCCGAGACGGCCGACGCGCGCTTCATAATTTCCAGCAGTTGGGCTTCGAGCGCCTGCTGCGTGCGGAGCCGCGCCTCGACGTCAATGTACTCCTCGGTCACGTCCTTGCCCGTTATCTTCTGCGCGGTGACGGCGCCGGCTGCGGCGCGGATGTCGGCGAGCGCCGCGTCGAACTGCGCCGCGGGCACGCGCATCTCGACGGTGTAGACCTCGTAGGTCTTCGAGCCCTTCGCGCCGCCCTGCTGACGCGACTCGGAGTTGACGACGAAGCCGCCGCGCGCCTCCGCGACCGAGGCGACGCGCTGCACGTCCCTCGCAGGGTCGTCGGCTTCGAGCGTCAGCGTCGCGTTGCGGATGATTTTGCGCTGGGCGGGGGCGGGCGCGTTCGACGGCGCCTGCTGCCCGGCCGCCGCGGCGTCCTCCGTCTGCTCCAGCGAGACGGTCTTCAAGGCCGCGTCGCCCGCGCCGCCGGCGACCCCGACCGCCGCGCTCGACCCCGACGTGGGCGCGGACGCGGTCGCCGGCTCCTCGTCGCGCGCGCCGCCGCCGCAGCCCGCCAGCGCGGCGAGCGTCAACGCGAGGATGAAGGTCAGCGTCACTCTCATCATTCGTCTCCGGTGTTCTCTAATCTGCGGTCACACGGCGGGAACGCGCGAAGCGGACTCGGCTTGCGCGCGTCGGCGTGGGGCGCCGGCTCAGGGCTCGTCCTCCCGCGCGACGTAGGGCGGCGTCTCGCCGGGCTTGAGGCGGCGGAGCGTGACGTCTTCGGGGTAGTAGCTCTGCCCGCGGCGGCGGAGCGTCTGCCAGCGCAGCCCGCCGCCGCGCCGCAGCGTCAGCCTGACGGTGGCCGAGCCGCCGAAGCTGCTCCTCAGGCTGAACTGCGCCGCGCCGTTCCTGACCGTGGCCGTGAAGTCGCAGTCCTCGACGCGCGCCAGGTAGCGCGCGAGTACGCCGCAGGTTCCCGTCAGCCGCCGGCCGCGCTGTTCGATGGTGACGTCAACGGCGAACTGCGGAACCTCGTTCAGCTCCATGCCGCGGTAGGCCGGCGGCAGCTCGCTCCTGTCGGTGGCGTAGACGGCGTAGTTCCACTGGCCGCCGAAGTCCGCGCCGGCGGCGCGGCGCTGCGCGGCGGCCGCCTGCGCCGAGGCGAGCACGGCGAAAGCGAGCAGCGGCAGCGCGAGGGGGAGGGGAAGCCTTCTCATCTGGTGTCCTCGGGGTCTTCGAAGGGCGCGCGCCGCGGGGCGGAGGCGGCGGGGGCGGCGCGTCACTCTTCGTCGCCGCCCTCTTCGTCCTCGTCGCGCGCGCCGGGGCGCTCGGGGCGCTTGATGCCGAACTTCTCAAGGCGGTACTGGAGCGTGCGGAAGGTGAGGCCGAGCAGCTTGGCCGCCTTCGTGATGTTGTAGTCGGTGCGCTCCATCGCCTGGAGTATCAGGTTGCGCTCGACGTCCTCGAAGTTGACGCCCTCCACGGGCAGCTTGAAGCCCGCCCCCTGGGCCGCGGGGCGCGTCTCCTGCCGGACTTCGAGCGGGAGGTCTTCGACCGTGATGTAGTCGGCCTCGGCCAGCAGGATGGCGCGCTCGATGGCCGACTCGAGCTGGCGGACGTTGCCGGGCCACGCGTATTCGAGCATCACCTTGCGCGCGTCGGTGGTCAGCCCGCGGATGAGGCGCGAGGTGTTGCGCGTGTGCTTCTTCAGGAAGAAGTCTATCAGGACGGGGATGTCCTCGCGGCGCTCGCGCAGCGGCGGCACGTCAATCGAGAGGACGTTGATGCGGTAGTAGAGGTCGTCGCGGAAGCGCCCGTCGGCGACCATCGCGCGCAGGTCGCGGTTGGTCGCCGCGACGACGCGCACGTCAATCTTGATGGCGCGCGTGCCGCCGACGCGCCGGATTTCGCGCTCCTGCAACGCGCGCAGCAGCTTCGCCTGCATCGAGACGTCCAGCTCGCCTATCTCGTCGAGGAAGAGCGTGCCGTGGTCGGCTATCTCGAAGAGCCCCTTCTTCTCGGCGTGCGCGCCGGTGAACGAGCCCTTCTCGTGGCCGAACAGCTCCGACTCCAGAAGGTTCTCGTTGATGGCGGCGCAGTTGACGGCCTGGAACATCTCGGCGACGCGCGGGCTCTGGCTGTGGATGGCGCGGGCGATGAGTTCCTTGCCCGTGCCCGACTCGCCGCGGATGAGCACGGTCGAGTTCGAGCGCGCCACCTTCAGGATCATCTTCTTGACGGCCTCCATCTCGGCCGACGCCGAGATGATCTCCTGGTCGAGCGCGTCGAGCTTGGAGAGCGCCCGGCGGATGGTGTCGAGCAGCGCGTCGCGCTCGAAGGGCTTCTCCAGGTAGTCGAACGCGCCGCGGCGCAGCGCCTCCTTCGCCGAGTCGATGGAGCCGTGCGCGGTGAGCAGGATGACGATGATGGACGAGTCGAAGGCGAGCAGCTTCGACAAAAGCTCGATGCCGTCCATGCCCGTCATCTTCAGGTCGGTCAGCGCCAGGTCGAAGCGCCGCTCGCGCGCGATGCGCAGCGCGGCCTCGCCCGACGCGGCCGTCGTCACGTCGTAGCCCTCGCCCGACAGGATCATCTCCAGTATCTCGCGCTGCGACTTCTCGTCGTCCACGACCAGGATGCTTTTGCGTGCCATAGCAGAGCAGGGACGCGGGCGGCAGGCGGGGGCGGCAGGCGGCGCCGTCAGGCGTCCGGCCCGTCCCCCCGCCTCAGCCCCTCACCCCTCATCCTTTCTCACAGTTGGAATCTCGACGGTGAACGTCGTGCCCTCGCCGGGCTTGCTCCGGACGCGGATGGAGCCGTCGTGCTCGTCCACGGCCTTCTTGGCGATGGCGAGGCCGAGCCCCGTGCCCGTCTCCTTGGTCGAGAAGTAGGGCTCGAAAATCTTGGGCAGGTGGTCGGCGTCAATCCCGACGCCGGTGTCGGAGACGCTGACGCGCGCCAGCCCGTCCGCCGCCGACAGGCCGACCGTCAGCCGCCCGCCCCGACCCTCCATCGCGTGCATGCCGTTAATGATAAGGTTCGTGAAGAGGGAACGTAAAGCCTCCCGGTCGCCGAGCACGGGGCCGGCGGCCGGGTCCTCCTCGAAGCGGGTCTCGACGCCTATCTCGGCCGCCTGCATCTCGACCATGGCGAGCGCGTCGCGCAGCGTCTCGCGCAGGTCGAGCGGCTTGAGGTCGAGGCTCGCCGGGCGCGTGTACTTCAGGAACTCCGTGATGCGCGTGTTGATGCGCGCGACCTCGGCCTTGAGCTGGAGCGTCAGCCTCTCGACGAGCGCGCGCTTCTGCGGGTCGGACGGGGCGAGCGACGTGCGCAGGTGGTCGAGCGTGAGGTTGATGTAGTTCAGAGGGTTCCGTATCTCGTGCGCGATGGCCGAGGCGAGCCGCCCGATGACGGCCGACTGCTCGGCCTGCTTGACCTGCGCCTCCAGCTCGCGCATCCGCCCGAGCTGCGCGATCATCTCGTTGAAGGTGGCGGCGAGGCGGCCGACCTCGTCGCGGCGCTCGGCGCCGGGGACGCGGAAGGAGAAGTCGCCGGCCGCGACCCGCTGCGCCCCGTGCGACAGCTCGTTGAGCGGGCGCGTGAAGCGCCAGACGAGCACGCCCGCGCCGCCCGTCGAGATGAGCAGGATGAAGAGCGTCGGCAGCAGCGGCCGCAGCGTCTCGCGCACCGAGCCGTCGCCGAAGGGGCTCGTCCCCAGCACGACGACGATGAAGTTGAGGCCGCGGCTCGTCTGCAGCGGGATGGCGAAGGTGCGCGCCTCGCCCGCGACCGGCTGCGCCGTGACCGGCATCGAGGGCTTCAGGCGCTTGAACCCCTCCGAGGCCTCGCCCGCGTCCACCAGCTTCGGGAGCTGCACGTCGGCGTGGGAGATGAAGTAGTAGTGCGCCTCGCCGCTCTCCAGCGTCTCGGGCCTGTAGCGCCGGTCGAGGCTGTCCTCGACCCGGCCGTCCTCCTCGCGGACGACGAGCACGTTGATGACGCGGCCCCGCTGCTCTTCGAGGAGCGACCCGCCCTGCTCCTCCTCCAGCTCGAACATGTACTTGCCGGAGGTGATGCTCTCGTTGGCGAGCGCGATGCTGGCGGTGAGCGCCTGCTCCTGGCCGGCGACGACGGCGGCGCGGCTGCGCGAACGGATGCGCCCGAGGTAGAACTGCACGCCGAGCGTGGCGACGAGCAGCAGCGCCATCACCAGCAGCAGCCGCGTGCGAAAGCTGTACAAGATTTTCGGCAGTCCCATCCCAGGAAAAACCCCCCGGCCGCGGGCGTCGGCGTCAGGGGGAGGGCTTTCGTCTACGCCGTCAAACGTTTAGCTAAAATGTGTTGCCCTGCGGCTTTCACCGATGTTATAGTCGCCACGGCCTCCAGCGCAAACCCCTCCGGAGGCCGCAGAAGGTTCTCTCCATTCATTCGTCGGGTACGAACGGAAGTTCTCAAGGTGACTGAAGAGCTTTGGACGGTAAAGGCTTGGGCGTAGCTTTTCCACACTTCGAGTTTGGCCCCGACGGGCGGCGCGTTCGCCGCCGCCCCATAACGCGCGCGAAAAAATCTCTGTTAAGTGCATCTTAGCGGTTCGACCCGTCCGGCCGGGCGCCCCCTCCGTCAACGCGCCCTCCGGTCTCTTCTGCTTTGCTTTTTAAGCGAGGAAGGTTCCATGACCCCAAGGTTCAGATTCCCCCGTCTCGTCGCGTTCTCCGCCGCCGCCGTCATCCTCTTCGCCGCCGCCGCGCCGTCCAGCGCCGCCGCCAAGCCCGCCAAAACAGCCAAGAAGCCGGCCGCGAAGGCCGCCGCCAAGGCCCCGGCCAAGCGCGGCGGGCGCGAGACGGCCGCGTCGCGCAAGGAGTCGCGCAAGGAGGCGCGCCCGTCGAAGCGCGAGCGCGCGGCCGACGCGCGGCGCGGGAAGAACGACCGCGCGTCTAGGTCGGAGCGCGCCGAGCAGCGCGGCCGCAAGGGGCGCGGCGAGGAGCGCGCCTCGGACAAGGAGTCGCGTAAGGACTCGCGCAGGGTGAGCAGGCGCGAGCGCATGGCCGCCGCCCGCGCCGAGGCCGAGCGCCGCCGCCGCGAGGCCGCCGAGCGCGCCCGCCGCATCGCCCTCGCCATCGCGCGCCAGCGCGCCGCCGACCAGGCGCTCAGGGACGAGGCGGTCGCCAACATCATGAAGGACGAGACGACGGGCGAGGACATGGAAGTCCGCCGCGCCGCCGTCGAGGCGCTCGGCGACAAGGCCGGCACGGTCGTCGTCATGAACCCGAAGACGGGGCAGGTCTACACGGTCGTCAACCAGGACTGGGCCCTGCGCCGCGGCTTCAAGCCCTGCTCGACCATCAAGCTGGTGACGGGGCTCGCCGGCCTCACCGAGCACGTCATCGACCCGGTGCAGACCGTCAACATCGGCGCGGGCAGCTTCAGCCTCGACCTGACGGACTCGCTCGCCTTCTCGAACAACGGCTACTTCCAGAGGGTCGGCGGCCAGGTCGGCTTCTCGAAGATGATGGAGTACGCGCGCAGGATGGGGCTCGGCGAGCCGACGGGCATCAACCACCCGGCCGAGTCGCCCGGCCGCCTGCCGGTCTTCAAGGAGGGCTTCGCGCTCAACCGCATGTCCTCGCACGGCGACGACATCGAGGTCACGGCCATCCAACTCGCTCGCATGGCCTCGGCCATCGCCAACGGCGGCAAGCTCCTCGTCCCGCACCTGCCGCGCACGCCGCAGGAGAACGTCAACTTCAAGCGCGAGGTCAAGCGCGACATCGCCATCCCCGACGACAACGTCCGCCGCATCCTGCCGGGCATGGTCGGCGCCGTCACCTACGGCACGGCGCGCCGCGCGCAGACGCCGCTGATGACCATCGCCGGCAAGACCGGCTCCTGCATCGAGCAGAGCCCGAGCCGCCCCTGGCTCGGCCTCTTCACCTCGTTCGCGCCCGTCCAGGACCCGCAGCTCGCCGTCGCCGTCATCCTGCGCGGCTCGCACGCGCGCGGCAAGTACGCCTCGGAGGTCGCCGGCGGCGTCTACCGCCGCCTGAGCGCGAACCCGCGCTTCGGGCCCAAGCCCGGCGGCCAGCCCATGCTCGCCAACGACATGCTCGCCCCGCGCCCGAAGATTGACCCGCGCAAGGCCGCCGAGGTCTCCGACGAGGAGCGCGAGGACGAGGCGCTTGAGGCCAACCAGGCGGCCGGCGACGCCTTCGTCGTGAGCGAGGCCGGCGACGACGCCTCGGCGCGCGACGCGCAGGGCGCGCAGCCCTCGCTCCAGAGGACGGCCAAGACGAGCGAGCGCCCCGCAGCCGCGCGCCCGTCCGCCACGCCGTCGGCGGCGCCCGCGACGAACTCCGCGCCCAGGACGACCAACGGCGCCGAGCGCCCGCGCCGCGTCAGCGACAGGCCGTAGGCGCGCACGCCGCCCGAAGCCTTAAAACTCTAATCCCCGAAGTAAGGCCCGGCCGTGGAAGCCGGGCCTTCTTATTGCTTTATTGTTGTGTTCGCGTTTCAGGTTCCGGGCGCGCAGGAACTTTTCACGCGGCGGCGGGGTCTGTAGTCCTTGCCGTCGATGCGCGCCGGGGTCAGGCTTGACACCTTCGAGAAGATTGGTGCAGTATCAGGCGCGAAATCGCCCAACGTTTTACGAAGGATGACCCTACGCTCCCCGCGCGGAGCAAGCGCCCGCCGCCCCGCGGGCGGCGGCAACTGGCCGCAGACGACGCGCATCTGAAGTTTGAACGCGACCGTCGGCGGCCGGCCGAAGAGCGCGCCCCGGAATTAAATCTCCCGACAATCAGGCTCGATTAGCGCACGGAGGATTTGCGACCGATGAAAAACGCATTGAGACTTCTGGCCCTCGCCGCGCTCGCCGCCGTCTTCACGCTGCCGGCGTACGCGCAGGACGCGGCCGCCACGCCCGCCGCCGCCTCCGGGCCCTGCACCGAGGCCGACGCCAAGGCGGCCGTCTATAAGAGATTCACCGACAACTTCAAGGGCACGCCCGACCAGCAGAAGGCCGCCTACGAGGCCGGCAAGGAGTACCTGTCCAAGTACGGCGCCTGCCCCGACGCGACCGACAAGCAGATCGCCACCTACGTCCAGAACTGGGTCGGCAAGTACGAGAAGGCCGTCGTCGAGTTCAACTGCGTCAAGGCCGCCAACGACAACCCGTCCGAGGCGTTCTCGGCCTGCCGCCCGCTCGTCACCGCCAACCCCGACAACGTGAAGTGGCGGCTCGTGCTCGTCGGCGCGGGCATCAAGGCTTACTCGAACAAGAACAACAGCTTCAACGCGCAGGCCGCCGCCGAGGCGCGCACCGCGCTCTCGCTCATCGAGCAGGGCAAGACCGCCGACACCTGGGCGCCTTTCGCCAGCCAGCAGGACGCCGCCGCGGGGCTGCACTACTACCTCGCGGCCTGGTCCCTCGACTCGAACACCGACGAGGCCGCCTCGCACCTGCTTAAGGTCGCGCAGTCCAACAGCCTCTTCGCGAAGGAGCCGGCCACCTTCCAGCTCCTCGGCGCCGCCTACTACAACGGCGAGCTGAAGAAGCTGGCCGACGAGTACAAGTCGAAGTACGAGGGCAAGGAGGAGACGCCCGAGAGCGCGGCGCTCTTCAACCGCATCAACGTCGTGCTCGACCGCGTGATTGACGCCTACGCCCGCGCCGTCGCGCTCGCCAACACGAACGCGAAGCACGCGGCCACGGTGACGCAGCTCCGGCCGGTGCTGACGGCGCTCTACAAGCAGCGCCACGAGGGGCAGGAGACCGGCCTCAACGAGCTGATCGCCAGCGTGCTCACCAAGCCGCTGCCCATCCCGGGCAGAGAGCCGGTCCCGGCCGCCACGCCCGCCAGCTCTTCGGCCGCGAACGGCGCGAGCGGCGCGGCGACCGCGACGCAGCCCGCGTCGGCGCAGCCCGCCGCGACCCCGGCCTCCGGCGCGAAGCCGGCCGCGCCGGCGCAGAATCCGCCCCGCCGCTAATCTTCCCGTGCGAAAGCCGGGGCGGCGGACGGTCGCAGCAGAGCCTCCGAACGCCGGGGGCGCCGAAGACGAAAGTCGGACGGCGCCCCCGGCGTTTTTCTTGCTACAATCCCGCACATGACCGAAGAGCCGAAGCCCGCCGCCGCAGGGGCCAGCCCCGAACCGCCCGCCGCCCCCGACCCGTCCCCGCTCGAAGAGAGAATCGCATACAGCTTCCGCGACCGCCGCCTGCTTGAGCGCGCGCTGACGCACCGCTCGTGGGCGCACGAGACGGTCGGCGCGGGCGGCGAGCGCGAGGCGCGCACGCTCCACAACGAGGCGTTCGAGTTCGTCGGCGACTCCGTGCTCGGCCTCGTCGTCGCCGACGCGCTCTTCCGCGCGCACCCCGAGGTGACGGAGGGCGAGCTTTCGAGGATGAAGCACGGGCTGGTCTCCACGCAGACGCTCGCGCGCGTCGCGCGCAGGCTCGGGCTCGGCGAGCACCTGCGGGTCGGCCGCGGCGAGGAGAAGACCGGCGGGCGGCGCAAGCGCGCGCTGCTGGCCGACGCCTTCGAGGCGGTGCTCGCCGCCGTCTACCTCGACGGCGGGTACGCCGAGGCGCAGCGCTTCGTCGCGCGCGCGCTCGGGAGCGAGCTGGAGGAGGCGACGCCCGAGTCGGCCGCCGCCGCCGACTTCAAGACGATGCTTCAGGAGCGCCTACAGGCCGAGCGCCACCTCTCGCCGACCTACGACGTGGTCGAGACGGAGGGGCCGCCGCACGCGCGCACCTTCCACGTCGAGGCCGTCTTCAACAACGAGCGCGTCCGCGGGCGCGGGCAGACCATCAAGGCCGCCGAGACGGACGCCGCCCGCCGCGCCCTCGAACTGCTCGGCCCGCCCGGCGGCAAAGCGCAGGAAGCGCGAGAGCCGGACGCAGGCGAAGACCCGGGCGAATCGGGCGGCGGGCAGGGATAGGCAATCAGACGCGGAGGCGCGGGGGCGTCCGGAAGCAAATAAGGATAGAAAGTTAGACGCGGAAGCATGGGGGCGGCCGGAGTTACTTCTGGCCGCCCCTCCACGCCTCCGCGTCAAATGTTTTTGACTCGCGCCGGCCGCGACGGAAGTCAAGGCGCCTCCGGCCGGCCGAAGAACTCGTGAGCCCACATGAAGCGCGTGCCGGCGGCGCGGGCCGCGCCCTCGTCCTTGTCCATGTCGCCCACGTAGAGCGTCTCTTCGGGCGAGGCGCCGAAGCGGCGCATGAGGCGCAGCAGCATCCCCGGCGCGGGCTTGCGGCACGGGCAGCCGAGGTGCGGCGCGTGCGGGCAGATTTCGATGGAGCCGGGCGGCGGCCGGACGCCGAACGCCTCGACCACCATCTCCTCGACCAGCCGCCGCGCGGCCCCGAGGGTCATGTAGCCGAGCCCGACCCCGCCCTGGTTGGTCGCCACGCCGAAGCGCGCGCCGCCCTCGCCCCACTTAATCCGCGACAGGCGCTCGCGCACGCCCGGAATCAGCTCCCACTCGCCGGGCCTGTTCGGGCACGGCAGCCCCGGCACGGTCGTCCGCCGCAGCGTCCCGTCCGCGTCGAAGACGTAGAGCTTGATGTCGCGGTCGCCCTCCACGCGCGCGAGTCTACGCCCGGACTTTGAAGTTAAGCTGTCGGGCGTGTGGAGAAAAGTGCGCGGGGCGGCCTCTCAGGGGCGGAAGCGGTCGCAGTCTATCTGGTACTTCTTCACCTTGTAGCCGATGATGCGCTCGGTCGTGTCGAGCAGCTTGGCGGCCTTCTTGCGGCTCCCGCGCGCGGTCTTCAGGGCGTCCTGAATGATGTCGCGCTCGTACGCCTCGACGGCCGACGCGAGCGACAGGCTCGTCACCGTCCCGCTGCCTTCGGCCGTCTGCAACGACGGCGGCAGGTGGTGGCCGTGGATGACCGACGAGTCGCAGACGACGACGGCGCGCTCGACGACGTTCTCCAGCTCGCGCACGTTGCCGGGCCAGTGGTAGGAGGTGAGCATGTCAATCGCGGGCGTCGAGATGCGCTTGATGTGCTTGCGGTGCTCGCGCGCGTACTTCTCAAGGAAGTGGTCGGCGAGGAGCAGCACGTCCGGCTTGCGCTCGCGCAAGGGGGGCATGAATATCTGGAAGACGTTGAGGCGGTAGTAAAGGTCTTCGCGGAACTCGCCCGCGGCCATCGCGCCCTCAAGCTCCTTGTTGGTCGCGGCGATGAGCCGCACGTTGACCTTGACGGTCTCGGTCCCGCCGAGGCGCTCGAACTCGCGCTCCTGGATGGCGCGCAGCAGCTTGATCTGCGTCGAGTGGTTGAGGTCGCCTATCTCGTCGAGGAAGAGCGTGCCGCCGTCGGCCAGCTCGAAGCGCCCCTTCTTGCGCGCCTGCGCGCCGGTGAAGGCGCCGCGCTCGTGGCCGAACAGCTCGGCCTCGATGAGCGTCTCGGGCAGCGCCGCGCAGTTGACCTTGACGAAGGGCTTGCCCGCGCGCAGCGAGTTGTAGTGGATGGAGTGCGCGACCATCTCCTTGCCCGTGCCCGACTCGCCGCGCAGCAGCACGGTCGTGTTGGTGCGCGCCACCTGCTCGACCTGCTCGTAGACGTGGCGCATCGGGTTCGAGCTGCCGACGATGTGGCCGAAGTCGAAGCGTTCGCGCAACTCCTGCTTCAGGTGCGCGTTCTCGTCGGCGAGCCGCGCCCGCTCTGACTCGACCAGCCGCTCCACCTTCACCGCCTGCGCCACCATCGAGGCGACGACCGAGAGCAGCTTCGTCAGGCGCTCGTAGTCGCGCGCCTCCGCGTACGGCACGTCAACGCCGAGGACGCCGACGGCGCGCCGCCCGACCGCCAGCGGCACGCAGACGAACGACGCCTCCTGTCGCGCCGCCCCGCGCTCGCGCCCCGCGAGCCTTTGCAGCATCGCCGGCTCGTCGCCCGCGCGCGGCACGACGACCGGCCTGCCCGTCTCAGCCACGCGCCCGACCACGCCCTCGCCGACGCGGTAGCCGACCCGCCGCGCAGCCTCCTCGTCCAGCCCGTAGCCGGCCTCGACCCGCAACTCGTCCGCCTCCGAGTCCAGGAGCATCACGAACCCGCGCGCGACGCCCTGGCTCTGCCCGAGCAGTTCGAGGGCGCGCGTGATGGCCGGCCGCAGGTGCGGCGCGTCGGCGAGCGTCTGCCCTATCTCAAGCAGCGTCGCCACCTCGTGCGCGTCCGCGTGCCCCGGTCTGAGAATCTGCGGGGGACTCTGTGGAAGGTTGAAGACGTTTTCCATGAAGAACCTGTTCGTGTGAATCCCGCGCGGCGGCGCCCGCCGCCCGCCAAATGCGAAGTAGGCATCCTAGATGCCACGCCCACGCCCGTCAAGGTTGGCCGACCCGGGCCGCCCGCGGACAAATTTGTCGCGCCCTCGTCTCGCAGCGACAAATTTGTCGCGCCCTCCGACGGCCGTAAACCGGCGGACTACGCCAAACATAACGCGCTCGAAGCCGGCCGAGCGGCTCCTCCGACACGAGTCGGCCGGGAAAACCCGGCAAAAACGCTGTAAATTCATCGCGCGCGCCGTGCGAGACAATTTTGTCGGGCTCCTCGCGGCGCGCAACAAAATTGTCGCGCACCGCGAGGAGCCCGACGGGCCGGAAGACTCACGCGCTTCGCCCGACATCCCGTCGGAATCGGTCGGAAAACTGCCGGCCGTCAGTCTCCGCGCAGTCTCCGCGCGCCTTCTTCATGCAAAACGGCGCCCGCCGCGTTGCCTGGCACGTGCGTTGTTTTAGGGGAGCGCGTGAAGCTCGACCAGTTGGCCGGCGTCGGCCTGACGGTCGGCTTCGCCTGCGCCGCCTCGTTCGTCCGTCATGAAGGCGGTTGACTGCTTAGTCGGCCTGAGGGTGGGCGGGGAGCAGAAGCGGCGCGGGTTCGACCGCAGCCCGCACGGCGAGGACGGCTATGACATCGGCGGGGAGCCGGCGTTCGCGCCGGGCGAGACCAGGGGCTTGACGGCCGACTTCGCCGACGGTTACGCGGGCCGTGTGGCGCTCGAAGCGGCGGCCGGAGACTAAGTTCAGACCCGCGCGCGGACGCGCGGGCAAGCTTCATCGCGGGGGCGCCGGGCGCGGCGGGGAGGACGCTTAGGGGGTGGACTTCCTCTGAAGACTCGGCGCCCCTGCGGTGAATACTGAATGCGGAACGTTACGGGGGGCGTAGAAAATCTACGCCCCCCGTAACGTGTGGTCAGAACGGCCCGCGGCTTCAGGGTCGTGAGCCGAAGCGGGCGACGAAGTCGTCTTTGGGGAGGCCGGCGGCGTCGGCGAGCCGTGCGACCCAGGCGTCGTCGCGAAAGTCCTTCTCGCCGATGCGCACCATGTAGTCGCGCGCGACCTGGTAGCTCTCCGTGTCCACGTCCACGGCGCGCTGGCGGCCGCGGCCCGTCTCGGCGTCGGTCAGCTCGTCGAAGGGGACGGCGCGGAACTCGCCGCCCTGAATCGTTATCATCGCGTTCGAGTGGCCTTCGTGGAGGTGGCGGAAGGCCGCGTAGCCGAGGTCGCGCGCGTACTCGGCGTCGTAGGGGATGGGCGGCGCGCAGCGCAGCTCGTACCCGATGGTCTTGTCCACGAGCGTGACCTTGATGCCCCGCTTCTCCAGACGCGCCTGCACCTCGCTCTTGACCTTGCGGCCGAGGTCAATCTCGGCGACGCGGATGTTGCCCTGCACGTCGCGGTCTACGTCCTGAAGCTCGGCGACCTCGGCGGGGTCGAAGCGCTCGACCAGCGCCTCCGCGAGCAGCACGACGCCGTGCGGGCGGTTCATCGCGCGGCGCTTGATGATGGCGCCCTCGACCACGTCGCAGATGTCGGAGAGCGAGACGCGGTCGCCGCGGAACTCCTCGGGGATGATGGTGCAGGTGGCGCTGGCGGCCTTGCCGATGCCGAGCGTGAGGTGCCCGGTCGGCCGCCCCATCGTCACGCCCAGGTACCAGCGGCCGGTCGTCTTCGCGTCCTCCATCAGGCGCTTGACGAGCTGGACGCCGACGTGGCGCGCCGTCTCGTAGCCGAGCGTCGCGACGGAGAAGGGGAGCCAGAGGTCGTTGTCAATTGACTTGGGCACCTGCACGACCTTGACGGCCCCGTTCGTGGCGCGCTCGACGGCCGCGGAGCTGCGGACGAGGTCGTCGCCGCCGATGGTGACGAGCGCCTCGATGCCGAGCTTGCGCAGCGCGGCGACCGTGTTGTCGAGGCTCGCCTGGTCGCGCGTGATGTCGGTGCGCGACGTGCCGAGCACCGAGCCGCCGTCGAGGTGGATGCGCGAGACTTCGTCAATCGTCATCTCGTGCTGCTCGTCGGTGTAGCGCCCGGCCAGCCACTCGAAGCCGTCGTGGAAGCCGACGGGCGTGCAGCCCCTGTTGACGGCCTCGATGACGACCGCGCTGATGACGCCGTTGGTGCCCGGCGCGGGCCCGCCGCCGACGAGGATGCCGACTCGTTTGATTGCCATAAACTTAAGTCGCCGGCCGCCGGCCGCCGGCCTTCAGCCCGTCGTTAACAACCGACGGCCAGCAGCTCCTCATCACACGTCACCCGCCGCTAGGCCGGGACGCGCCCGCCCAGGTAGCCGAAGCGGTCGAGGAACTCTTCCGCGGTCATGTTCCCGGCGGCGGCCAGCTTCTCGACCCAGGCGGGGTCTTCGAAGTCGCGCGGCTCAAGCCGAATCATGTACTCGCGCGCGACGCGGTAGCCCTCGCTGCCGGTGTTGACCATGCGGACGCGCGTGCGCCCCGTCCCCGGCTCGCGGATGTCGTTGAAGGCGATGGGGACCATGCGGCCGCCCTGCACGCTGACCATCGCGTCCGAGCCGCCGGCGAGCAGGAAGCGGACGGCGGCGTAGCCGAGGTCGCGGCAGTAGGCGGCGTCGAAGGGGATGGGGTCGGCGCAGCGCAGCTCGTAGCCGATGTTCTTGTTGGTGATGGTGACGCGCAGCCCCCTCGCGGCGAGTCGCCCCTGCACCTCGACCTTGACGCGGCGGGCGAGGTCAACCTCGGCGAAGCGGATGTGGCCGTGCTCATCGCGCTCGACGTCCTGCAATTCGGCCAGCTCGGCCGGGTCGAGCTTCTCGATGAGCCCCTCGGCGAGGACGGCGACGCCGAAGTTGCGCCCCATGGCGCGGCGCTTGACGATGGCGCCCTCGACCACGTCGCAGATGTCCGAGAAGGCGACCGTCTCGCGGTCAACGAACTCCTCGCCGATGACGGTGAGCGTCGCGCCGGCGGCCTTGCCGATGCCGAGGGCGAGGAAGCCGGCCTTGCGCCCCATGGCGACGACGGCGAACCAGCGCTTGGTCGAGCGCGCGTCCTCCATCAAATTCTGCACCAGCTCGACGCCGACGTGGCGCGCCGTCTGGTAGCCGAAGGTCGGGATGTGGTTGGGGAGCGGCAGGTCGTTGTCTATGGTCTTGGGGACGTGGACGACCTTGATGGCGTGGCCGCTGCGCTCGGCGACGAAGCTGGAGGAGAGCGCGGTGTCGTCGCCGCCGATGGTGACGAGGTGCGTGACGCCCAAAGCCCGCAGCGTCTCGACGACGGCCCGCGTGGCGCGCTCGGATTTGGTCGGGTTGTCGCGCGCCGTGCCGAGGACGGAGCCGCCCTGGAGGTGGATGCGCGAGACGTCTTCGATGCTGAGCGGGCGCGCGCGCGTGGCGTCCTCGCGGATGAGCCACTTGAAGCCGTCCTGTACGCCGACGACCTCGAAGCCGTTGTTGATGGCCTCGATGGCGGCGGCCGAGATGACCGCGTTGATGCCGGGCGCGGGCCCGCCGCCCACGATAATCGCCAGAACTTTTTTGTCAGCCATGCCTGAAAGCCGAGCCCCTCGCGCGCCGTCGTCGAAAGCGGGATTGTACCGGAGCGGGCGGGTTTCGCAAATCGCGGCGGCTGCGCGCGGGGCCCGACTCTTTCATCCCCCGGCGGCTGGCGTATAATCGCGTAAACCGAAGGCGCGGCTTTCATAAAAGGGGGGAACGCATGGAGCAGAGAGAGCTTGGGAAGAGCGGGCTGAAGGTGTCGGCGATGGGCCTGGGCTGCATGGGGATGTCTGAGTTCTACGCGGGCCGGGACGACGACGAGTCGGTGGCGACGATACACAGGGCGCTGGAGCTGGGCGTCAACTTCCTCGACACGGCCGACATGTACGGCGTGGGTCGCAACGAGGAGCTGGTCGGGCGCGCGATACGCGGCCGGCGCGAGGAGGTGGTGCTGGCGACGAAGTTCGGCAACGTGCGCGGCGAGGACGGCAGCTTTCTCGGCGTGTCGGGGCGGCCCGAGTACGTGCGCGAGGCGTGCGAGGCTTCGCTCAGGCGGCTCGGCGTCGAGACGATTGACCTCTACTACCAGCACCGCGTTGACCCGCAGACGCCCATCGAAGAGACGGTCGGCGCGATGTCGCGGCTGGTCGAGGAGGGGAAGGCGCGGTTCCTGGGGCTGTCGGAGGCTTCGGCGCAGACCGTCAGGCGCGCGCACGCCGTCCACCCCATCGCGGCCTTACAGAGCGAGTACAGCCTTTGGACGCGCGGCGTCGAGGAGGAGATTCTGCCGACGTGCCGCGAGCTTGGCGTCGGGTTCGTCGCCTACAGCCCGCTCGGGCGCGGCTTCCTGACGGGGCGCTTTCAGAAGCCCGAAGACCTGCCCGAAGACGACCGCCGGCGACAGTTCCCGCGCTTCCGCGAGGAGAACTTCCGGCAGAACATGCGGCTGGTCGAGCGCGTCCGCGAGGTCGCGGCCGAGAAGGGCTGCGAGGCTTCGCAGCTCGCGCTGGCGTGGGTGATGGCGCGGGGGCGGGACGTCGTGCCGATACCGGGGACGAAGCGGCGCGCGTACCTCGAAGAGAACGTCGGCGCGGTGGGCGTGGGGCTGACGGCGGAAGACCTCGCGCGCATAGAGGAGGCGCTCGGCGAGACGGAGGTCGCGGGCGCGCGCTACCCCGAGCAGTCAATGTCGTCGGTCGAGCGTTGAAAGGCGGGCGGCCCGGCTTCGCCTGACTTCGGCGGTCGCTAAAGAAGAGAAGCGGCGCTCCTTTGAAGAGAGGAGGAGCGCCGCTTCCTTTGTTTATGTTCCCAAGTCAGGGCAAGACCCAAGTTCGGGGCAAGAATCCGCGTCCGCCCTCGCGGGCTAGACCGTCCGCCGGCCCGTCAAGAGGTTGATGACGAAGACCACCAGCGCCACGACGAGCAGCAGGTGAATCAGGCCGCCGCCGATGTTCGCGACCAGACCCAGCAGCCACAGCACGAGCAGAATCACGAGAATCGTCCAGAGCATCTACGCATCCTCCCTTTGGTTACAGAAGTCTTTTCAAACCCACCGACCCACCCGGTCGCACTCCCCACGGCAACGGCCATGCCAACTCGCGCCGCCACCCCGCCGACGGGCGAAAACGCCTGAAATCTCGCAAATTTACGGCCGGCGCGCTGGCGTCACGCGCGCCGGCCGCCCGCGCGCCGTGTACTGTTACCGAGTCGCACGTGTTTAGTTTCGCATCAGGCGGGCGGGGGCGTGCAAGCCCGCCGGCCGGTCGGCGCAGGCGGGCGCACGAGTCAAAGATAAGGGGGGCGCGGCCGTGACCGCGCCCCCCTTCGTGTTGACCGCCGCGGCGTCGCGGCTCACCTGCGGCGGGCGCGCGGACGCCCGCCGGCGGCGGGGCGGGCGCGGAGTTGGCGGACTTCGGCCTTCAACTCCTCTATCTGCTTCTGCTGCTCCTTGATGGCGTTGAGCATGGCCCACATGACTGGGTCGTTGTTGACGAGGAGGTAGCCCGCCTCGTTGCGCGTCACCGCCTCGGGGATGACCCTTTGGAGCGCCTGCGCGACGAAGCCGACGTGCTCGCCGGCGGCGTGGAGCCCGAGCGCGTTGTCGGCCTTGTACTCGTAGCGGAGCGGCTGCAACTGCATCACGGCCTTGAGGCCGGCGCGGAAGGAGCCCTTGACGTTCTTGAGGCGCCCGTCCGAGAAGGTCTGCCACGAGCCGCCGGCGGCCTTGCTGGCGTTGCCGTTGACCGAGAGGGACTGGTCGGGCGTGTACGTGCCGATGCCGACGCGCCCGCCGTCGGGCTGGAGCGTCAGGGTGTTGGCGCCGACGCCCTCCTTCGCCGCCTGGATGACGGCCGCGCCGGTCGTGAGGTTGTTGCGCCCGAGCTGGATGCCGATCTCGCCGCTGCCCGAGACGTTGAGCCGGCCGAAGTCGGCGAAGGCGTTGTTGCCGACGCCGTCGCCGTCGCCGACCATCTTGCCGGTGACGTGCAGCTTGGCGAGCGGCGAGGTCGTCCCGAGGCCGACGTTGCCGCTGGCCGAGATGTCAATGCTGCTCGTCGGCGCGCCGGGGCGGAC
Source organism: Pyrinomonadaceae bacterium (assembly GCA_036387195.1). GTDB lineage: Bacteria > Acidobacteriota > Blastocatellia > Pyrinomonadales > Pyrinomonadaceae > QHXN01. The sequence goes on from DASVUF010000214.1 coordinate 56,944, forward strand.
GCGGAACGGGAGGCGCGAGCCGCCGGTCACGTCGCGGACGAAGAAGTTCGCCTCGTTGGCGCCGATGTCCCAGACCTGCGCGGTGAACCCGCCCGAGGTGTTCTGCTCCATCCTGAAGGCGGGCGTGTCGCCGTTGTTGGCGTGCAGGTCGAGGACGGGCGCGCCGGTGCGCAGCCCCAGCAGCCCCGCCGAGGAGACGAAGACCGAGTTGGTCGGCGCGCCGGCCGTCACGGTGAAGGGAATCTTCGCGCCGGTCACGTCCTCGATGGAGAACTTGTTCGCGCCGCCGGCGGTCGAGTCGTTGGCGGTCAGCATCCAGTCGTTCGACGCGAAGCCGGAGGAGGTCGAGGTGTCCTCGAACTTGATGCGCGTGTTGTTCTCCTTCATCCGGATGGTGTCGAAGCCGAACGACTCGCCGTCAACGCAGTCTAAGCCGACGCAGGCGCTCCCCTGCACGATGAGGTCGTCGGGGATGACCTGATCGCGGAAGGCGGCGCGCAGCAGCCGCAGCCCCTCCATGCGCGGGGCGCGCGCCGGGATGACCGAGCCGCCGCGCACGCGCAAGCCGGCGGCCGACTCGTCGGCGAAGTTTGCGGGCGCGCGCCGGCGCGGGGCGGCGGCGCGGCCGTCGTCCGGCCCGCCCTCGACGACGGCCTCGCCCCTGACGATGGAGAACGTGCCCGACTGGACGAGCGGCTGCGAAGGCAGCAGCCCGCGCTTGCGCAGGTCGCGCGCGACCTCTTTACTCGTGCCCTTCTCGCGCGACGCCGCCAGCTCTTTCCTGACGCCGTCGGCCAGCACGGGCGTCAGCCGCAGCTCGTAGGCGTACTGCCCGTCGGCCAGCTTGGCGCCCTGCGCGTCGGTCAGCGCGAAGTACGGGTCTGAGCCGGCCTTGTACTCTCTGCGGAAGACCTGGCCGTCGGGCGCGACGACGGTCAGCGTCGTCCCCTCGTTCGGCGCGGAGACGACCCACCTGACGCCCGAGCCCGAGGAGTGGATGGAGGCGAGGCTGTTCTTCCCGCCGTCGGCCTGCGACCGCGCGGGGGCGCAGAGGCAGAGGAGCGCGAGCAGGACGGACGAGACGTTTCGGAGACGCTTCAGATTTTTCAAGAGGGAAAACCCTTTCTCGGCTTGTTACCGTGGAAGTGTGAAAAGTGGGCGCGGCCGGGCTTCGGGGGCGTGTTGAAATCCGGGGTCCGCGCCCGGCTAGAGAGGAATCAGGCGAGTCGTATACCATCCGCCCCCGCACGTGTCAACAACCGCCGCCCGCCGCGCGCACGCGGCAGGCCGGGACGCGCCACGCCGGGGACGGCAAGACCCTCTGCGTCGAAATCAACGACGCGCAGATTGTCGAGGCCGTCGCGAAGCCCCACAGCAAGAGCTTCCGCAGAGAGCTTTCTCTGGCCCGGGGCTTGAAGGTCCGAAGGCGGGAGCGTCGCGCGCGCCACTGACAGGCTGAGGCCGAAACGTCAGACGCTCTCAAACATGCTCGAAGTCCGGCATGAGAAGTCGCTCGACAGGAGGACGCCGCCGATTCCGCGCAGGCGCAGCATCGTCAAAGGCCGAAAGAATGACCCGCCCAGGAATTAAAGCGCCAGCCTGACAACTTCTTAGCCTGTCAATTCTATTCTTAGGCTAAATGTCGGCGCGCTACAGGCGCACAAGATAGTTAAGGGCAGCCGCGGGGCTGCCCTTAAGTTACTGATTCGGTTGATACACCCGGTAGGGCTCGAACCTACGACCTTCTGATTCGAAGTCAGACGCTCTATCCGACTGAGCTACGGGTGCCCGGTGCGGCGCGCCGAGGATAGCACAGGCGCGGCGCGTGTGTTTAGTGGGAGGCCCTGGCGGGCGTCGCGGAGGCGGAGCCGGCGGGGGCGGTCGGCGCCGAGACGTTGCGGCCGTGGAACTCGCGGCGGACGTAGCGGACGAGGTTGTTGATGCGCTGCTCGTCGAGGCGGCCCTTGAAGGCCGGCATGTCGTCGCCGCCCTCGCGAATCTGTTTGGCTAAATCGGCGTCGGAGTCCTTCAGGCCGTGCTCGCGCAGGCTCTCGACCTCGATCTTGTCGCCGGGCTCAAGCTCGACGGAGCCGCCCGCGCCGTCGGCCTTGTGGCAGTTGATGCAGAACTGCGAGTAGTCGGCGGCGGCCGAGGCCAGCTCGTCCGGGGTGGCGGCCGGGGCGGCGGGCGTCGCCGCGGGAGTCGCGCCGGAGGCGGGGCGCGCGTTCGTGTTGGCGTCGCGCGCGGTCCGCGTGTTGTCGCAGGCGGCGCAGAAGACGTAGAGGAGGATGGCGGCGGTCGCGAAGCTCGTCTTGATAATTTTCATGCTCGGAAGCCCGGCGGGGCCGGGTCAGGCGTGTCGGCTTCAGGGGATGTTAAAGCGGCGGGAGTATAACCGAACCGGCGGCCGGTTTGAAGGCGTCCAGCCGGGGGCGCGGCCGTTTGCAATCCGGCGCGGGGCGAAGCAAAATAACCCGCGCCCGGACAGGGCGCTTAATCTCGTCATAATTTTCGGCGCCCGCACAGAAAGAGAGACGCGCCCCTCAAAACCCCCTTCGCCGACAACCAGAGGTAGCAAGACCATGAGCACGGAGAACGAGCAGAATTCCGCCGGCCGTCACACGCTGCGGCTGGCCGACAAGGCCGACAAGGCCGAGCAGACGGGGCAGACCGAGAAGCCGCAGATCGCGCGCCAGTTCGTCACCTTCACCTTCTACAAGGCGCGCCCCGAGTGGCGCATGCTCGACGCGCAGTCGAAGCTCGAAGCCCGCCGCGAGTTCGTCGAGGTCTTCGACTCGTACCGCGGCTCGCTGCTGATGCACACCTACTCCATCGTCGGCCTGCGCTCGAACGTGGACTTCATGGCTTGGCGCATCGGCTACTCGCTCGACCCGTTCCAGGAGATGTCGGCGCGCCTCAACGCCACGGCGCTCGGCCGCTACCTCGACGTCACGCAGTCGTTCCTCTCGATGACCAAGCGCTCGATGTACATAGACAAGGACAACCCCGAGCACGTCGAGGACCGGCTGCACGTCGTGCCCGGCCAGTCGAAGTACCTCTTCGTCTACCCGTTCGTGAAGACGCGCGAGTGGTACGCGCTGCCCGTCGAGCAGCGGCAGGAGATGATGGACGAGCACATCCGCGTCGGCTCCAAGTACCGCTCGGTCAAGCTGCACACGACCTACTCGTTCGGCCTCGACGACCAGGAGTTCGTCGTCGCCTTCGAGACCGACCAGCCGACCGACTTCCTCGACCTCGTGCAGGAACTGCGCGAGTCGAAGGCGAGCCGCTACACGCTGCGCGACACGCCGATGTACACCTGCCGCCAACTGCCGCTCGCCGGGTGCCTCGAAGAGCTGGGCTGAGTCCGCGGCGGAGGGGCGCGTGCGAAGGGGAGGGCGTTCGGCGCCCTCCCCTTTTTCGTGAGCCGGGGGGCCCGGCTTTCAAATCCCGCGCCCCGCCGCGCCCTTGTCTTTGCGCCGCGCCCTCCAATCGGCGATTATCCACACATGCCCCGAGTTGAATCCCCGAAGCCGCCCCCGGCGACGTGCGCGGCGCTCGTCGTCGTCATCCTTTCGCTGCTGCTCCCGCCGGCCTTCGCGCAAAACGTGGGGGCGGGCGACGCGGCGCGGCGCCACGAATACCTCTGGTACGAGACGGAGAACATGGGCGGGCTCACGCTCGACGCGCGCAACGAGCCGCGCCTGAACCCGACGTGGCGGAACCTCCCGCGCGAGAAGGCGCCGGGCTGGGGCATCAACGGCCCGGGCGTCTCGGCCGAGTGGTCGCAGGGGGGCGAGAGCGAGTGGAACTCCGTGGCCGCCTCGCCCGACGAGACGCGCGCCGCGCTCACGCAGCAGCTCGAAATCCCGCGCGACGGCGACTACCGCGTCTGGGCGCGCTACGCCGACTGGGCGGACAGGACCGAGAGCTTCACCGTCCGGCTGACGCAGCGCGGGCGCGAGGTCTTCCGCCACGAGTTCGGCGCGCGCGACCTCGCAGACCCGCACGACGAGGTGAGCATGTATTGGGGCTGGGCCTTCGCCTGGGACGGCTCGCCGGCGGCGGCGCTCAGGAAGGGGCCGGCGCTCCTCTCGGTCGAGGTCGAGAAGGCCGCGGGCGCGCACCGCCAAGTGGACTGCGTGCTGGTCACGAACGACGCGGGCTTCCGCCCCGAAGGCCGCAGCAAGCCGCCCTTCGCCGCCCAGCGCGTGCTGCGCGAGTGGGCCGCGCTGAGGCCGGCGCTCGCGCCGCTGCTCGAACGCCCCGCCTTCGGCGAGAGGCCGCACGCGCTCTGGCGCCGTCCGCCGCTCGCCGGCCGCGACTTCCTGATGCCCTGGAACATCTCGGAAAAGTTCTGGGAGCTGTACCCGTCCCCGCCGTCCGAGCGCCCGCTCTACCCCTTCAACGCCGAGCCGGTCGAGGCGTTCGTCGAGAAGTACAAGGGCGCGCGCGAAGTCCCCATCTTCGACTCGCCGCTCGTCGTCCCCGTCGTCTACATCAACCACCTGCCGAAGCACTTGAAGGAGGGCAGCGCCTTCCTCGACTTCGTCCGGCGCACGCGCTCGCCCTTCGCGGTCGTCATCAACTACGGCGCGGCGAGCTTCGGCGAAGAGGAGGGGCGGGCCGCCCTCGCGCTCCTCAGGGGCGAGCTGCGCGAGCAGTTCGTCGGCTGGATTTCGGGCGAGAGCATCGGCCACGTCTACGAGACGGTCACGTCGCGCCTGACGCTCACGCCCGACATGTCGCGCCGCGCGATGTACGAGGCGAACCGCGCCGCCTACGCGCGCGCGCTCGACGAGAAGTGGTCGGGCACGTTCCGCGCGCCCGCCGGCCCGATGTGGGACAAGCTCATCCCGGCGCAGGCGACCTCGACCACGGCCGACGCGCACCAGCTTTTCGGCTGGGGCGTGCGCACGCTCGGCATCGAGACGGCCGCCGTGCAGCCCGTCACCGCCATGCGCGTCGCCTTCGTCCGCGGCGCGGCGCGGCAGCACGGCGGCAACTTCCTCTACTACCACGCGCCCAACTTCGGCGACACCGCCACGACCTTCACGCACCAGCAGAACTTCGCCGGCCCCGCGCACTTCTTCCACTCGCGCTACGGCGCGACGATGGGGCCGTCGCTCTCCTGGTACAGGAAGAACTACTACCTCTACTACATGGCCGGCGCGTCGGCCGTCTTCCTCGAACAGGGCTTCGACCAGTTCTTCAAGCCCGGCCCCGGCGAGCACCCCTTCCAACTGAACCCGCTCGGCCGCATCACGGAGGAGTTCGTGCGCTTCGCCGGCAGGCACGCCGACCGCGGCGAGCCCTACACGCCCGTCGCCTTCCTGCTCGACCCCGCGCACGGCTGGGACATGACCGACTACCCGCAGCTACCGCTCGGCGTCTCGCCCGTCAACCGCTCGGACCGCGCGCTGCGCGAGCTGTTCCTCGCCGCCTACTACCCGGCCGCCGTTGACGAGGGCGAGCCCGCGACCGCCGACCGTCAGGCTTTCACGAGCGCCCCCTTCGGCGACGTCTTCGACGTGCTCGTCGCTTCGGAAGAGAAGGCCGACGCGGTTGACGCCTACCGCGCGCTCGTCGTCGGCGGCCGCGTCGAGTGGACGCCCGCCTGGGCGCGCCGCCTGAAGGCTTACGCCGAGCGGGGCGGCACGGTCGTCGTCAACTCGGCGCAGGCCAGGGGGCTGCCGCCCGAGATGCTCGGCGTCCGCGCGCTGGGGGCGACGGCCGAGGCCGACGACGCCGACTGCGCCGCGCCGGGCGAGCCGCGGACGGAGCTTGCCGGGCAGGTCTACACCTACGAGCGCGTCGAGGCCCGCGGCGCCGAGGTCCTGATGCGCGCGCCCTCGGGCGACCCCCTCGTCACCGTCAACCGCGTCGGCCGCGGCCGCGTCGTCTACTGCGCCGTGCCCGATTTTCTGGGGCTGGACGAGAGGCTCGTGCCCGCGGCCGCGCACCTGCTCGCGCACCTCGCGGCCGACGCGACGCCAGTCCGCGTCCGCGGCGAGGTCGAGCACCTCGTCAACCGCAACTCGCGCGGCTGGGTCGTCACGCTCATCAACAACCGCGGCGTCTACAAGCCGCAGCAGGGGCTCGCGCAGGTCAACCGCTCGGAGTCGGCCGAGGTCACGCTCGAAGCCGACGCCCCCGGCTTCGGACGCGCCGCCGAGTGGACGACCGACTCCGAGCTGAAAGTCTCGCGCGGCGCGCGCGCCGCCTCCGTCAGGGTCAACGTCCCGCCCGGCGGCGTCCGCATCGTCGAGCTGACGCCTTAGACCCGGCCGCGGCCCCAAAGCCCGGATTGCATTTCCGCGAAAACATCTTTTAGGATAGCGCGTCCGCCCGGCGGGCGGGCTTCAGACAACGGCGGCGAGGGGGGCGAGTGATGAGGGTCGCGCGGCGTTACCTGGTCAGCGGCGAGGTTCAGGGCGTGGGGTTTCGCTTCTTCGCGCAGCGCGTCGCCGCGCGCCACCAGGTCGTCGGCTACGTCCGCAACCTCGCCGACGGCCGCGTCGAAGTCCACGCCGAGGGCCCGCCCGAGAGCATCGAGGGCTTCAAACACGACATCGCCGCCGGCCCGCGCCAGGCGCGCGTCGAGCAGGTCGAAGAGGTCAGCGTCGAGCCGACCGGCCGTTACCCGACTTTCAGAATCGAAAGGTGAGGGCAGTTTTCGGGCTTGAGTTTTTAGCTTTCAGTAGTGCCGGCGGCCCGCGCCGCCCTAAGCTAAAAGCTCAAAACCGAAAACTCAAAACTGACTAATGGATCAACTCAAATCGCTCATCCGCGAGGTGCCGGACTTCCCGAAGCCGGGCATCAACTTCTACGACATCACCACGCTGCTCAAGCACCCCGAGGGCTTCCGCCAGGTCATCGACGGGCTCTCCTCCGAGTTCAAGGGGGAGCAGGTGGACACGGTCATCGGCATCGAGGCGCGCGGCTTCATCTTCGCCCCGGCGATGGCCTACCAGCTCGGCGCGGGCTTCGTCCCCGCGCGCAAGCCCGGCAAGCTCCCGTCCGAGTGCGCCACCGTCTCCTACGATCTGGAGTACGGGCAGGACGCGCTCCAGATGCACCGCGACGCCGTAGGCTCCGGGCACCGCGTCGTCATCGCCGACGACCTGCTCGCCACCGGCGGCACGGCCGCGGCCGTCGTCAAACTCGTCGAACAGCTCGGCGGGCAGGTCGTCGGCCTCGCCTTCGTCGTCGAACTGGAGTTCCTCCCCGGCCGCCAGAGGCTCCAGGGCTACGACGTCCGCTCGCTCCTCAAGTACCAGTCCTAAGCGCTAACTGGACGCCGCCGGAGTTCATCTGATAAGTTCTCCGACAGCCGGCTCCCGTAGCTCAGTGGATAGAGCACTCGCCTCCTAAGCGAGGGGTCGCACGTTCAAGTCGTGCCGGGAGCATACAGAATTTCAAGCCTGGGGAGAGGGCCGCGCGGCCCTCTTTTTTCTTTGGTGGGGGGGAAGCGCGCGCCCAGCGCGGGAGAAAAGAATGTTGACAGGTGCGCCCGGGGGGACGACAATCACGCCAACGCAAACCCGCGCGAAGTTCAACGACGGAGGTGAAGTATGAGCGTCGGCCTGATTCTGCTCATCATCCTGATTCTGCTGCTCGTCGGTTCGGTCCCCTCCTGGCCTTACAGCCGCGGCTGGGGCTACGGGCCGAGCGGCGGGCTCGGCCTGCTGCTGCTCATCGTCATCATACTGCTGCTGATGAGGGTCATCTAGCGGCGGGGCAGAGCGGCGGGCGACCCGCCGCCCGCGCCGCGGCGCGCGCCCTCAGACGGGGCGGCGTCCCACACCTCCCGCGCGCGCGAGGCGCCGCCGCCCCGCGCGCAGCGTCCCCCCGGCCCCAGCCCCAAGCGCCACTCCCCGAGACGCCTGCCGAAACAAAAGTCTTGTCTCGCCCTGGGCTTCCGTGTATCATCCCGCCGGTTGTACATTCTTTCATGAGCGAGACAAAACGATGGCCTCATACGACAACGTCGAATCGGTCATGTCCCCGGACCGCACGACGCGCTGGGCGCGCCCGCTGTTTATGACCTCAGTCTCGGCGGGCTTCCCGAGCCCGGCCGAGAGCTACATCGAGGGGCGGCTCGACCTCAACCGGTTTCTCATCAAGCACCCGGTGGCGACCTTTTATGTGAGGGTCTCGGGGGACTCGATGATAGGGGCGGGCATCCACCCCGGCTCCATCCTCGTCGTGGACCGCGCGGTCGAGGCCGAGGACGGCGACATCGTCATCGCGCGCATCAACGACGAGCTGTGCGTCAAGCGGCTGCGCGTCCGCCACGGCCGCATCTGGCTCATGCCCGAGAACGACCGCTTCCAGCCCATCGAGGTCATCGAGTCCATGGACTTCGAGGTCTGGGGGCGCGTCATGCACGCCATACGCTCGTACTGAAGGCGAGGGGCGGGGGGCGAGGGGCGAAAGGGGGAGGGAAGTCCCTCCCTTTATCTTTCGCCCTTCGCCCCCCGCCCTTCGCCTTCCCTACGGAGGCGCACGACTTCGTCGAGGACGCGGTGGGCGGCGTCGAGCTTGGACATGAGCGGGAGCGCGGCGGGCTCGTCGCGGTCGCGCGTGAGCAGGGTGATGACGTTGGTGTCGGTGTTGAAGCCTGCGCCGCGTTGCGTGAGGTCGTTGGCGACGACGGCGTCGAGGTTCTTGCGACGGAGCTTGTCGCGCGCGTGCTCGACGAGGCGTTCGGTCTCGGCCGCGAAGCCGACGACGAGCAGGCCGTCGCGCCGCGCGGCCGAGACTTCGGCCAGGATGTCGGGCGTCGGTTCGAGTGTGAGCGCGAAGGCGTCGCCCGACTTTTTTATCTTCTCGGCGGCGCGCGCCGCCGGGCGGTAGTCGGCCACGGCCGCGGCGGCGACGAAGACGGTCGCGCGCGCGACCTCGCGCATCACGGCCTCGCGCATCTCCGCGGCCGAGACGGCGCGCACGAGCCGCACGCCCTCGGGCTGCGGGGCGGTCGTCGCGCCGGCCACTACGACGACCTCGGCCCCGCGCGCCCGCGCGGCCTCGGCCACGGCGAAGCCCATCCGCCCCGACGAGTGGTTCGAGATGAAGCGGACGGGGTCAATCTCCTCGCGCGTCGCGCCGGTCGTGACCAGCACGCGCTCGCCGGCCAAATCCTGCGCGCCGACGTCTGACGCGCGCCGCCGCCCGACGCCTCTCAAGACTTCCAGAGCCGCCGCGACGATGATTTCCGGCTCGGACAGCCGGCCCGGCCCGACCGTGCCGCAGGCCATCTCGCCCGCGTCCGGCTCGACGACGCGCACGCCGTCGGCGCGCAGCCGCGCAAGGTTGCGCTGCGTCGCCGGGTGCAGCAGCATCGTCGTGTTCATGGCCGGCGCGACGAGGACGGGCGCGTTCGACGCGAGGTAGGTGGAGGTCAGGAAGTCGTCGGCGACGCCGGCCGCGAACTTGGCGATGACGTTGGCGGTGGCCGGGGCGACGACCAACAGCTCGACCGTCTGCGAGAAGGTGATGTGCGCGATGGGGTCGGGGTTGTCGGGCGCGTAGTCGTCCACGACGACGTGCGCGCCCGAGAGCGCGCGGAAGGTGAGCGGCGTGACGAACTCGCAGGCGCGCTTCGTCATCCCGACGCGCACCTCGCAGCCGGCGCGCTGCAACCCGCGCAGGACTTCCACGGCCTTGTACGCCGCGATGCCGCCCGAGACGCCGAGCGCGACGCGGCGGCCCGCGAACTCGGCCCCCGCGCCGGCGGGGCGCGTCCCGTTTGACTGTTCGGTCGTCATAAAGAACCTTTCCGGAGGCGCCGCGAATGTAGCACCGCGGGCGCGGCGCGCGCAATTTGTGGTAAGATTCGGCCCGCCCCGAAACCCCTTTAAATCACCAGGAGGAGCGGCCACGCGTGCGCGCCGCCGGGCCGCCGAAGGTTCGAGGGGCGAGAGAGCGATGAGAAGAGCGAGACGGCTGCGGGGGCTTCTGGCCCTGACACTGCTGATTCTTTCCGTCTGCGCGTCCGCGCAGGCGCAGAGGCGTCCGCGCGCCTCCGCGGAGGAGGAGCAGTTCGGCCCGAACGTCCGCGCCTACCTCGGCTACCTGCGCAACGAGCAGGAGGTCGTGGACGACCGCGCGAGCCGGCGCGAGATTGACCGGCGCTACTACCTGCACAACTTAAATCGCATCGCGGCGCTCCGCCAGATGGCGCTGCGCATCGCGCGCGAGAGCGGCAACGACTACCTGCCCGAGCTGGAGGCCGTCTCGCTCGGCGAGTTCGAACAGCTTTTCGACGAGCCGCTGCCCGAAGTCTCGGAGCTTGAGCCGGGGCTCCTCCTCGACTACAAGTACAGGTTCCTCGGCACTGTGCAGACGCGCGCCGAGAAGTTCTATCTGTTCGCGCGTCTCGACCCTTACGAGCAGGCCGAGCTGAGGAAGCAGGGCGGCGGGGCGAAGCCGCCGGCGGGCGGCCACGCCGCGACCGCGAAGCCCGACGCCGCCGACCCCGGCGTGCGGCCGCGCCGCGTCAGCGCGCCCTGAAGACGCCAGCCGCGGCGGCACACGACAGATGCGCCAGCCCACATTCTTCGACAAAGAGAGCGGCGCCGACGGCGCGGGGGCGGAGAGCCTCCTGCTTTACGCGCTGGGCGAATTTCAGGCGCGCGGCAAAGCGCTCGCCGGGCGTGACCTGCCGTTCGACCGTCTGCGCGGGGCTTTCCGGCGCGCGGCCGAAGCCTTAGGCGCCGCGGAGTTGGGGGACGAGGAGGCCGCCGCCGCGCTCGGCGCGCTCGGCGCGCAGGTGCGCCGCGTCCCAACCTTCGTCGCCAAGCACCCCTTCCGCGTCGTCGTCCCCGACAGCCTGGCCGAGCGTGCGCGCGCCTTCTTCCTCGAAACCAAAAAGAGAGATTAAAGCCTTCGCCGCGTGTTTACGCGGCCCGAGGGCCTCTGCTAACATGCCCGTGGTCTTTCCCGTCACAACCTTCAAGCCGAAAAGCAGTCCGGGGCGGAGAGCCGCTCGCTTTATGTCCACAGGCAAAAGTCGCCGTAAATTTCTGGGGAGCGCGGGCGCCGTGGCGCTCGCCGCATGCCTGACGGGCGAGGGCTCGGCCGGCGTGGGGGCGCACGCGGCCGCGACGCCGCAGGGCGAGGGCGCGCGCAAGCCCGGCCCGCTCCAGCCCTTCGGCTTCGTCATCCACGGCGGCGCGGGCGCCATCGAGCGCAGCCGCATGACGCCGGAGCGCGAGAAGGCTTACCGCGACAAGCTCTCGGAGTCGCTCCTCGCGGGCTTCGGCGTGCTGCAAAAGGGCGGCGGCTGCCTCGACGCCGTCGTCGCGGCGATTACGCTGATGGAGGACTCGCCGCTGTTTAACGCCGGAAAAGGGGCGGTCTTTACCAGCGCCGGCACGAACGAGCTCGACTCCTCGATTATGGACGGCCGGACGCTCAAGGCCGGCGCGGCCGCCGGGCTCAAGCGCGTCAAAAACCCGATTCTGCTCGCGCGGCTCGTCATGGAGCAGTCGCCGCACGTCCTGATGACCGGCGAGGGCGCGGAGACTTTCGCCGCGCAGAAGGGCCTGGAACTGGTTGACCCCCAATATTTCTACACGGAGGAGCGCTGGCAGCAGCTACAGCGCGTGAAAGAGGCGGAGAAGAGCCCGCCGGCCAAAAAATCCGGCCTGAAAAGGGAATCGGCGCCCTTCGACGAGCACAAGTTCGGGACGGTCGGGGCCGTCTGCCTGGACCGCGCGGGGAACCTCGGCGCGGGGACTTCGACCGGCGGGATGACCAACAAGCGGTTCGGGCGCGTCGGCGATTCGCCCATCATCGGGGCCGGAACTTACGCTGACAATGAGACTTGCGCCGTCTCCTGCACCGGCGACGGCGAATATTTTATCCGCGCCGCGGTCGCGCACGACGTCTCGGCCCGGATGCTCTACGCACGGCAATCGGTCGAGCAGGCGGCCGCGGCCGCCATCGAGAAGGTCGGCAAAATCGGCGGGACGGGCGGACTTATCGCGCTCGACCGGCGTGGGAATTTCACGACGCCGTTCAACACCCCCGGCATGTACCGCGGCTGGATCGGCCCCGACGGGCGGCCGCACGTGGCAATCTATAAAGATTAGCCGGCGGAGGGCGCTGGGCGTCCGGCGGCGTGCGGAAGACTCGCCGGGAAGGCTCTAAAATAAGGATTGACAAAAGCGCCCTGATGCCGCAAATTGTTGAGAAATCGTTGAATTCACGGAAATGTTTATTGACACGCGCGTCCGTTTCGTGTAAAAAAACCAGGTCTTTTAAGGCCCACAGTGGCTCTCATGCCTGCTTTTATGAGACACCGCGCGGGCTATTCCTGAGACGGATTGGCGAGAAAAAGTAAACACAAAACGTCTCAAAGCGAGTCTTTCGAGTCTCCGCGTCAAAGGCTCGCAGCGCGCTCTCTCTAAAAAAAATTGACAGTTTCACCTACGGGAGGAAGAAGTAATGACTAGCAGAACTTGGAGCCGTGCGCCCATCTCGCTCGCCCTGGCGTTCGCCATCCTGTGCACGTACTCGATGGTCGGTTTCGCCGCGCCGCAGCAGGGGCAGTCTGGCCCGACGGGAGACCTTTCGGTCGTCGGCGAGGTCACCGTAAACGGCACGAGCGCCATCTCGGGCGCCACCGTCTTCTCCGACAGCACTGTCACGACCGCGCAGAACTCCAGCGCCGTCGTCAGCCTCGGCAAACTCGGCCGCGTCGAGGTGCTGCCGAATTCGAGCCTCAAGCTCAGCTTTAACGACACCGGCGTCACCGGCATGCTCAGCTCGGGCCGCGTCCGCGTCTCGTCCTCTTCGGGCGTCAACGCCTCGGTCGAGACCAAGGACGGCATGACGGTCGCCGACGCCAACCAGCCGAACGTCTTCATGGTGGACGTCGAGTGCGGCAACACGGTCGTCTCCACGCAGTCGGGCCGCGTCGAACTGCGCGCGGGCAGCTCCGTGAAGCAGATCGCCGCCGGCGGCCAGGACACGGCGGGCACCGCCACCCCCGGCACCCGCTGCACCCGCTTCCAGCAGCCCGAGATGCGCGGCCTTTCGGGCGGCGCTCTGGCGGCCCTGCTGCTCGCGGCCGGCGGCGCCATCGCGGCGGCCATCATCGCGGCCACGCAGGACAACGACTTCAACTTCGGGGGCACCCCGATTGTCATCAGCCCCTCGCGCTAACCTCGGTTTTTGCGGCTCAGGGCTCCGGTTGTGCTGAACTGAGGTCGGAAGTGATTTCGACCACACAATTTTGCGGGTCACGCGCGTTCCGCGCCGCGTGACCCGCAACCTTTTGTCTGGGATAATCATCCGCTGAAGAATCCCACCGCCGGAAAGGTCATTTCACAGAAGATGCACATAGCGGTAATCGGCACGGGCTACGTCGGACTTGTGACGGGCGCCTGTTTCGCCGAGTTCGGCACGTCGGTGACGTGCGTGGACGTTGACTCCGAGAAGATTGAGCGGCTCAAGCGCGGGGAAATCCCCATTTACGAGCCGGGACTCGACCAGATAGTCGCGAAGAACGCGCAGGCCGGCCGCCTGCAATTCACCACCGACATCAAGGCGGCCGTCGAGCAGTCGCTAGTCATCTTCCTCGCCGTCGGCACGCCGCCGCGCGAGGACGGCTCGGCCGACCTCTCCTACATCGAGGGCGCGGCGCGCGACGTGGCGCGCCACATGAACGGCTACAAGGTGGTCGTGACGAAGTCCACCGTGCCCGTCGGGACGGGCGAGCGGCTGCGCCGGCTCATCCGCGAGCACCAGACCGAGTTCGACTTCGGCATCGTCTCGAACCCGGAGTTCCTGCGCGAGGGCGCGGCGATTGACGACTTCATGCGCCCGAACCGCGTCGTCATCGGCTCGCGCGACGAGGCGGCCGTCGCCATCATGCGCGACCTCTACCGCCCGCTCTACCTCATCGAGACGCCGGTCGTCATCACCTCTCTCGAAGCGGCCGAGTTGACCAAGTACGCCTCGAACGCCTTCCTGGCGACGAAAATTTCCTTCATCAACGAGGTGGCGAACCTCTGCGACCGCATCGGCTGCGACGTCCACGACGTGGCGCGCGCCATGGGCATGGACAACCGCATCGGCCGCTACTTCCTGCACCCGGGGCCGGGCTACGGCGGGAGTTGCTTCCCGAAGGACACGACGGCGCTGCTGTCGGTGGCGAAAGACTACGACTCCGAGAGCCTCATCGTCGAGGCGGTCGTCGAGGTCAACCGCCGCCAGCGCGAGAAGATGGTCGAGAAGATTGAAAAGCTCGTCGGCGGCGTCAAGGGCAAGACCATCGCCGTGCTCGGGCTCTCCTTCAAGCCCGAGACGGACGACATGCGCGAGGCGCCGTCCGTGGACATCATCAACGCGCTGCTCGCGCGCGGCGCGAAGGTCAGGGCCTACGACCCCGTCGCGGTCGAGCAGGCGAAGAAGGCCCTGACGGGAATCGAGTACGCCGGGGACGAGTTCGCGGCCGTCGAGGGCGCGGACGCGCTCGTCTTCATGACCGAGTGGAACCAGTTCCGCGCGCTCGACATGCAGCGCGTCAAGGAGCTGATGCGCGCGCCGCGCGTCGCCGACCTCCGCAACATCTACGAGCCCGAGCGCATGCGCCGGCTCGGCTTCGACTACGTCGGCGTCGGAAGGTAGAGAAGCCGTTAGCCGTTGGCCCCGCGCGCGCCGGGGCGGCCGACGGCGGCGACTCGCCGGCGGCCATCAGCCAACAGCTAAAAGCCAGCATCTAAAAGCCAACAACAGCTTTCCTTATGTCTCTCTCAGGAACTTATCTGGTCACGGGCGGGGCGGGGTTCATCGGCTCGCACATCGCGGCGGCGCTGGCGGGGGCGGGGGCGCGCGTGCGCGTGCTCGACGACCTCTCGACGGGGCACCCCGAGAACCTTGAGGAGATCGGCGGCGACGTCGAGTTCGTCCGCGGCGGGCTGACCGACCCGGAGGCGCTGGCGCGCGCGGTCGAAGGCGTCGAGGTCGTCTTCCACGAGGCGGCCATCCCGTCGGTGCCGCGCTCGGTCGAGAACCCGGAGCAGACGCACGAGGCGTGCGTTGACGGCACGTTCGCGCTGCTGGTCGCGGCGCGGCGCGCGGGCGTGCGCCGCGTGGTCTACGCGGCCTCAAGCTCCGCCTACGGCGACCAGCCGACGCTCCCCAAGGTCGAGGAGATGCGCCCCGAGCCGCTGAGCCCCTACGCGGCCGCCAAGCTCGTCGGCGAGTACTACTGTCAGGTCTGGACGCGCGTCTACGGGTTCGAGACGGTGGCCCTGCGCTACTTCAACGTCTTCGGCCCGCGGCAGGACCCAAGCTCGCAGTACTCGGGCGTCATCTCGCGCTTCATCTCGGCGCTCGCGTCGGGCGAGCGCCCCGTCACCTACGGCGACGGCGAGCAGTCGCGCGACTTCACGTACGTCTCGAACGTCGTGGACGGGAACCTGCGCGCCGCCGAGAGCGCGCAGGCCGTGGGCCGCGTCATCAACCTCGCGACGGGGAGGCGCACGACGCTTAACGAACTGCTCGACGCGCTGAAGAGAATCACGGGGCGGACGGACGTCGAGGCCGAGCGCCGCGAGCCGCGCGTCGGCGACGTGCGCCACAGCCTCGCCGACATCACGCGCGCGCGCGAATTTCTAGGCTACGAGCCGCGGGTCGGGCTCGAAGAGGGGCTGCAACAGACGCTCGACTGGTGGAAGCAGAGCCGCTACGCGAACCGCTGAGGCGGAAGCCCGACCATCAGGCCGGGCGCCGGGGTGAAAAAAAAGGAGGATGAAGGGCAGCGTGCCCTTCGTCCTCCTTCGCTTTTGACTGTTGATTTCGCGCCTCGCTTTTGGCCCGCGCCTACGCCCTCCCTGACAATCGTGCTTCCGCCCTAATCTCCTTTGACCAGCCTGCGCAGGCTCTCGGTGTAGGGCGGGCGGGCGACGCCGCGGTCGGTGATGATGGCGGCGATGAGTTCGCTGGGGGTCACGTCGAAGGCGGGGTTTTGGACGGCGACGCCTTCGGGGGCGAGGCGCTGCTCGCGGAGGTGCGTGACCTCGCGCGAGTCGCGCTCCTCGATGGGTATCTGGTCGCCGTCCGAGAGCGAAAGGTCTACGGTCGAGACGGGCGCGGCGACGTAGAACGGGATGCCGTGCTGGCGCGCGAGCACCGCCACCATGTAGGTGCCTATCTTGTTGGCCGTGTCGCCGTTGGCGGCGATGCGGTCGGCGCCGACGACGACGCAGTCAATCTTGCCCTGCTTCATCACGTGCCCGGCCATGTTGTCCGTGATGACGGTGACGGGTATCTCGTCCTTCTGAAGCTCCCACGCCGTCAGGCGCGCGCCCTGTAGGAAGGGGCGCGTCTCGTCGGCGATGACGGCGACGCGCTTGCCGGCGTCGCGCGCGCCGCGCACCACGCCGAGCGCCGTGCCGTAGTCGCCGGCGGTGGCGAGCGCGCCCGCGTTGCAGTGCGTCAGGACGGTCGCGCCGTCGGGAATCAGCTCGCCGCCGAAGCGGCCGAGCGCGCGGTTCGACGCGATGTCCTCGTCGAAAATCTTCTGCGCCTCGGCGATGAGGTCTTTCTTGATCTGCTCGGCGTCGGCGCCCCCGGCCTGCGAGCGGCGGAAGCGGTCGCGCATGCGCTCGATGGCCCAGAAGAGGTTGACGGCCGTCGGGCGCGTCTTCGACATCAGTTCGCAGAAGTAGTCGAAGTCCTGCTCCAGGTCCGTGACCGAGGTGCCGACGGCCTGCATCGTCCCCAGCGCCAGCCCCATGGCGGCCGAGACGCCGATGGCCGGGGCGCCGCGGACGACCATCGCCTTAATGGCCTCGGCCACCTCCTCGCACGAGCGGTAGATGAGGTACTTCTCCTCGGTGGGCAGCAGGCGCTGGTCAATCATGCGGACGCCCTCGTCCGTCCACTCGACGGTCTTAATCATGCGGAACGTTCTCCTCGAAGGTTTGATAAAGGCTGCGGCGCCCCGGCCGCCGGATGAAAGAGTGCCATCTTAAGGGAGCGCCCCGGCGCGGGCAACCGCGGGCGCTCGGGCCACGCGAAAGCGGCGGCGGGACTCCGGGCGCGAGTCCCGCCGCCGCTCTCTACGGGGCCGGAAGCCGTCTAGTCTACGGCGCGGTCGAGGTCCGCGCGCGTCATGAACCCGCCGACGAGGAAGATGAGGGCGAGCAGGATGTGGACGATGTGATCCATCGAGGCCAGTTCGAGCGAGCCGGGCAGCGCCCGGAGCAGGCTCGAATCCCCGCCGTGTTCGGGCACGCCGGCCACTGTGTGCGCGCCGGCGCCGCCGAACAGGAAGCCCGCGACGCCGAGCAGCCCGTAGACGACGCCGAAGACGATGCAGAAGAGGCGCGCCCCCGAGAGCGTCCCGGCGAACCCGAAGTAGAGGGCGAGCGCGCCCGAGACGAGGTGGACGAGGTTGTGCGCCAGGCTCAGGTGCATCCCCAGCAGGCCGGGGGCCACGAACCCGAGTATCCCGACCAGGATGAACACGACGCCCAGGATTTTGCAAATAGTCTTAGCCATAACTCTACGGTTCCTCCTTGGGAAGAAAAGGTGGAGGGGGCGCGGCCCCCTTTGTTTCCTCTTCGACGGGCCGCGGCCGGGGGGGCCGCGGCGCAAATTGGGAACGATTGCGTGCATTGTACAACAGTAAGCGGCAAAGCGATGTACGGATTTTACTGAGCCGCACGCCCGCCGGGCGCCGGTGTTGGGGCCGCCGATTCGCGTTTGTTATACTCGCCGCCGCAGCCCTGGAAGTCGCGGACGACGGCCCGGCGCGCCGGCGGCCGGGGGGAGGTTCGAGGGGCGCGCGCCGCCGAGCGCAGAGCCGAAGCCGATTAGCCCCGAGCGGGCGTGGGCGCTCGTCGCGGAGGGGCGCGACCCCGTCTTCCTCGACACGCGCAACCCGAAGCGCTGGGGGCGGAGCGAGCTACAGATTCCCGGCTCCCTGCGCATCTGGCGCGCGGAGCTTGAGGGGCGCATCGAAGAAGTCCCGCGCGGGCGGCCCGTCGTCACCTACTGCGCCTGACACTACGAGCATTCGAGCGCCCGTGCGGCGCTCACCCTTGAAGAGTACGACTACGCGGACATCTACATTCTCGTCGGCGGCTTCGACGCATGGCGCGCGAAGGGGCCGCCGCTGGAAAGGAAGGCGGGAGACGCCAGAGGGTAGACGGCGGTTTTCAGACTGACCGCCCGGCCGAGGGGCTTTTCTACCGACTGTCGCGCCGCCCACTGTCTACTATGAAAGAAGGCTGGGAGGCCGTCATCGGCCTTGAGATTCACGCGCAACTGAGCACCGAGTCGAAGATTTTCTGCGGCTGCTCGACGCGCTTCGGCGACGAGCCGAACGCGAACACGTGCCCGGTCTGCCTCGGGCTGCCGGGCGCGCTGCCCGTCCTGAACCGGCGCGCGGTCGAGTTGGGCGCGCGCGCGGCGCTGTCGCTGGGCCTGCGCGTGAACGAAGTCTCCATCTTCGCGCGCAAGAACTACTTCTACCCCGACCTGCCGAAGGGCTACCAGATTTCGCAGTACGACCGGCCGTTCTCTGAGGCGGGGCTGCTGGAGGTCATGACGGCCGAGCGCGACGAGGGCGGGCACGCGCGCGAGTGGCGGCCGATGCAGGTGCGCATCACGCGCCTCCACCTCGAAGAGGACGCCGGCAAGAACGTCCACGAGGGGCTGCCCGAGACGAACCGCTACTCTTACGTGGACCTCAACCGCGCGGGCACGCCGCTGGCCGAGATAGTCACCGAGCCCGACTTCCGCACCTCGTGGGAGGCGTACGACTACGTCAACCACGTCCGCCGCGTGTTGCAGTGGGTCGGGGCGTCGGACGCCGACATGGAGAAGGGGAACCTGCGCTGCGAGGCGAACGTCTCCGTGCGGCGCACGGGCTCCGAGAAGTTCGGGACGAAGGTCGAGCTGAAGAACCTCAACTCCGTCCGCTTCATGCAGCGCGCCATCGAGTTCGAGATAGAGCGCCAGATAGCGCTCATCGAGTCGGGCGGGCGCGTGTCGCAGGAGACGCGGCTGTGGGACGAGCGCGAAGGCCGCACGCGCGTCATGCGCTCGAAGGAGGAGGCGCACGACTACCGCTACTTCCCCGAGCCCGACCTTCAGCCGCTCGCCGTCACGGCCGAGTGGGTCGAGCAGGTGCGCTCGCTGATGCCGGAGCTGCCCGACGCGCGCCGCAAACGCTTCGCCGAGCAGTACGGGCTGTCGTTCAGCGACGCCTCGCTCTTCGTGCGCGACAAGGCGCTGGCGGACTTCTACGAGCGCGCCGCCGCGGCGTCGAACCCGCGCGGCGCGGCCAACTGGCTCAAGGGCGAGCTGCTGCGCGAGCTGGACGCCGCGGGCCGGCCGGCCGACGAGTCGCCCGTCTCGCCCGAGGAGCTGGGCGCGCTCGTCCGCGCCGTCGAGGAGGGGCGCATCAGCGGCAAGCAGGGCAAGGACGTCCTCGCCGAGATGTTCAGGACGGGGAAGGGCGCCGAGGCCGTCATCGAGGAGCAGGGGCTGGCGCAGGTGTCCGACGCCGGCGAGATAGGGAAGATAGTGACCGACGTCCTCGCCTCGAACCCGGAGCAGCTCGCCGCCTACCGCGGCGGCAAGGAGGCGCTCTTCGGCTTCTTCGTCGGGCAGGTGATGAAGGTGTCGAAGGGCAAGGCGAACCCGAAGGTCGTCAACGACCTTTTGAGAGAGAAGCTGAAGGCGGGGTAAGGCCGAAAGGCGGGGTAACGCGGAGTGGACTACAAGGGGAAGACCGCAATCGTCACGGGCGGGACGAAGGGCATCGGGCGCGCCATCGCGGAGGCGCTCGCGGGCGAGGGGCTGAACGTCTGCGTCGGCGCGCGCGACGTGGACGAGGTGAAGCAGGCCGTCCGCGAGCTGGAGGGCGCGGGCGCGTCCGCGACCGGCGCGGCGTGCGACGTGCGCGTCCACGAAGAGGTCGAGGCGCTAATCGCGCACGCCGTCGAGGAGTTCGGCGGCGTGGACGTGCTGGTCAACAACGCCGGCGTCGGCCTCTTCAAGCCGGTCGAGGAGACTTCGCCCGACGAGTTCCGCGCCGTCATCGAGACGAACCTCTTCGGCGTCTTCTACGGCTGCCGCGCGGTCATCCCCGAGATGCGGCGGCGCGGCGGCGGCTACATCGTCAACGTCTCCTCGCTCGCGGGCGCGAACCCGCACCCGCGGATGGCCGCCTACAACGCGTCGAAGTTCGCCCTCAACGGCTTCAGCGAGGCGCTGATGCAGGAGGTGCGCCACGACCGCATCAAGGTCAGCTACGTCATGCCCGGCTCGGTCAACACCGAGTT
This sequence comes from Pyrinomonadaceae bacterium, assembly GCA_036387195.1. GTDB lineage: Bacteria > Acidobacteriota > Blastocatellia > Pyrinomonadales > Pyrinomonadaceae > QHXN01. The sequence goes on from DASVUF010000214.1 coordinate 77,256, forward strand.
CGGCGGCGGGACGGTCAGCGACGAGCGCGCCTGGCAGCTCCAGCCCGAGGACGTCGCGCGCGTCGTCGTGGACCTCCTGCGCCACGACGAGCGCAGCCTCCCCAGCCGCGTCGAGATTCGCCCGAGCATGCCGCCGAAGAAGTAGTCCCCGCGAACGGACGAAGGGAGACGGACTAAGACCCCCGCGATGGAAGCAGCCGAACAGATAGCCGAGGCGCGCGAGAGCGCCGACGAGAAGTTCAAGAACCGCGCCGCGCTCATCATCGCCTTCATGGCGACGCTGCTCGCCATCACGAGCCTCGGCGGCGGGAACGCGGCCGAGGACGTGGCCAACCACAACATCCACGCCAGCGACACGTGGGCCTTCTACCAGGCCAAGAGCATCCGCCAGACCACGATGAGGGTCGCCGCCGACGGGCTGGAGGCGGACCTGCGCGCCAACCCGGGCATGTCGCCGGAGGCGCGCGACTTCATCCAGAAGAAGATTGACGACTACCGCTCGACGGCCGCGCGCTACGAGGACGAGCCGGACAAGGACGACCCCGGCGACCCCTTGAAGGGCGAGGGGCGCAAGCAGCTCACGGCGCGCGCGCGCGACTTCGAGGCGCAGCGCGAGGAGGCGGCGAAGAGGGACCCGAACTTCGACTTTTCCGAGGCCCTCTTCCAGATAGCCATCGTGCTCGCCTCGGTCGCCATCCTCGCCGACTCGCGCCTCGTGCTGCGCGCCTCGCTCGCCGTCGGCGTGGCCGCGACGCTGCTGATGCTCAACGGCTACACCCTCCTCCTCCCGAACCTCTTCTGAGAAGGATGAGGGCCGTGCTCCAGCGCGTGACGCGCGCCGCCGTGAGGGTCGGGGGCGAGACGGTCGGCGAGATAGGCGCCGGGCTCCTCGTGCTGCTCGGCGTGGCGCGCGACGACGCCGAGGATGACGCGCGCCGCCTCGCAGGGAAGGTCTTGAGCCTCCGCCTCTTCGACGACGACGGGGGGCGCATGAACCTCTCGCTGGCGGAGGCGGGCGGCGCGCTCCTCGTCGTCTCGCAGTTCACGCTCTACGGCGACGCGCGCAAAGGCCGCCGCCCGTCGTGGGTCGAGGCCGCGCCGCCGGAGACGGCGCTCCCCCTCTACGAGTTCTTCGTCGCGGAGGCGCGCCGCGCGGGCGCGCGCGTCGAGACGGGCAGCTTCCGCGCGGCGATGGAGGTCGAGCTAATCAACGACGGCCCCGTCACAATCCTGCTGGACAGCAGAAAACTCTTCTGAACACTCTTACGAAGCCGAACACTCTTACGAACATGCGCCGAGCGTCTAACCTGATGAACAACAACCGGCCCGGGGGCGCGGCTGTCGCGCGCGCGTTGGCGACGGCGTGCCTGCTCGCCTTGTTTTCGGTCTGCCTCGCTTCGTGCGGCGGGGGCGGGGGCGGCGGCGGGGGACAATCGAAGGTCTACGACGAGGCCGAGGGCGCGGGCGGCGCGGCGGTCAAGCGCGGCGTGAAGCCGGAGCCTGACGCGGAGGCGGCCGTGCTCGAAGTCGAGTCGAACGGCGTCTCCTACGGCCGCATCGTCATCGAGCTTTACCCGAACGTCGCGCCGCAGATGGTCGAGCGGTTCAAGCGGCTCGTCCGCGAGGGCTTCTACACGGGGACGGCCTTCCACCGCATCAACCCGCAATCGGGCGTCGTGCAGGGCGGCGACCCGAACTCGCGCGACGACGACCCGGCCAACGACGGGCTCGGGGATTCGCCCTACCCGAACGTGCCGGCCGAGTTCAGCGACATCCCCTTCGACACGGGCACGGTGGGCGCGGCGCGGCAGGGCGCGCGCCCCGCCGTCGGCGGGAGCCCCGCGCTCTCCGAGGCGGAGGCGGCCAACACGGCCAACTGCCAGTTCTACATCACGCTCCGCCGGACGCCGCAGTGGGACGCGCAGTACACAGTCTTCGGCAAGGTCATCGAGGGCATGTCCAACGCGCAGGTCATCGCTGGCGCGCCCACGCGCCCCGCCCCCTACAACGAAAACCCGGCCGACAAGATAGTCATCAAAAGCGCCACCCTCCGGCCCCGCGCCGACTTCAAATAGCCGCCGGCCGAAAAAACGAGAACCGTGACGAGAGGCGGGCCCTCCTCGTCACGGTTCTCGTTTTTTCGGCCGAAGGCCGTTTATATCGTGTCGTCTTCGGTCTTGGAGCGCGGGTCTAGTTCGAAGCGGTTGCGGTCGCGGCGTTCGAGCTGGTCAACGAGGTCCAGCTCCTGGTTGTCCTCGAAGTTGACGCCGACGGCGCGCGCGTTCTCCTCGACGTCGGACTGGTCGGGCGTGGGGTTGTCGCCTGCGACCGACTCCGTGCCGCTGTCGTTGACGTCCTCCCAGGAGGCGTCCGGGTCGCCGCCGGAGTCGAGCGGCGAGGCGGCGGTGTTCTGGCGGAGCCGGCTGGCGAGCTGGCCGGGGTCTTTGGGCGCGCGCGCTATCTCCTCCTCCATGAACTGCTCGATGTCCGGGTCGGGCACGACATCCGGGTTGTTGCTCAGGTACTCGAAATCCTCCGGCTGCTTCTTCGGCATCCTCTAATCCTCCACGTCTCCGAACGGAATACGACTATTAAATCTCGCCCCCGAGATTAACCCCACACCCTTGTCGCATGCTTCGCTAAAGTGCGCCAAATATAACAAATCGCCCGCAACCCCGGCAAACAGCACGACCCCCGGGCGCGCGCAGGCCGGCCGGGCCTAGACGGCGTAGAAGGTCGTGAAGAAGAGCGCGAGCCTGTAGGTCTGAATGATGGCGAGGGTGGAGAGCGCGAGCGCGAGGCATTTCAGGAGCGTGACGGCGCGGCGCTGACCGTAAACCCTGCGCTGCGCGCTGTAGAGGTAGGCGCCGCAGAGCGAGAGGAAGACGAGTGTGAAGAGGTCGTCGAAGTTGACGCCCCCGGCCGGGGCGCGGCGGTAGGCCGCCCGCAAGGCCGCGGCGGTGACGAAGTGGAGGCCGAGCAGCAGCAGCAGGAAGAAGGAGTAGAAGTGGGTGGCGAAGACGAGGTGCTCGACGAAGTAGCGACGCCGCCGCCAGTAGAGCGCGAGCAGGACGCACGCGAACATCGGCGCCATCAGGATGACGAGCGTCTTGGCTTGGTTCTGGATGGTGGCGTCGAACCGCGCGGCGTACTCTCCGAGGGTGGTCTTCCTCCGCTCGACCTCCGCGCCGACCATGCGCCGGGCCGTCCGCCTGTAGGGCATCCCCGTCATGTGAACGTCGAGCGGCGTGGTCAGCGCGTTGAAGCCCGTGAGCGGCTGGCCGAAGAAGAAGACGACGTTGCAGAGGACGAAGAGTTGCAGCGGCTTCAGGTAACGCTTCCGGCGCCCCGCGAGGTACTCGGCCGTCAGGAGCCCGGGCCGGCGCAGGAGCAGGAAGAGGCTGCGCGGGATGGGCGATTCGAGGTTGGCGATGACGTTGAGCGCCTCGGCGAAGAAGTGGCGCAGCGAGTAGTCGCTCGCCTCGACGCGCTTCTCGCCGCAGCGCGTGCAGAAGCGCTCGGCGATGGGCTCGCCGCACTCGGGGCACGCCCCCGGCCCGGCGGCCGCGGGCTGCGGCTCGGCGAGAATCGTCTCCAACTTTCGGCCTCCCTGGAGCGGCATTGTAGCGCGTCAACGGCCGCCCGCAACCCCCTCGCGCCGGGGTTTCGGGAAGGGCTTGCTTGACGATTGCGGGGGGCGAACTTAAGATGAAGTGTAACCCCTTGCTGTACAAATTCACCCGTCTGAACCATCCCGGCGTCGGGGGCGGGGCGCGGGCGGAGTCCGCCGGGCAGAGCTTTTTTTGAGAGAGAATAATGTCACACAACCTTTTCAATACGCTGCAAACATTCACCACGGAGAAGGGCCAGTCGGGGCAGTTCTACTCGCTGCCGCAGTTGGACAAGGAGGGCGTCGGGCCCGTCTCGCGCCTGCCCGTCTCGATCCGCGTCGTGCTCGAATCGGTGCTGCGCAACTGGGACGGGAGCGTCGTGGACGAGGGCGACGTGCGCAACCTCGCCAACTGGCAGGCGGGGGCCGAGCGCACCGAGGAGGTACCCTTCAACGTCGCGCGCGTGCTGTTGCAGGACTTCACGGGCGTCCCCCTGCTCGTGGACCTCGCGGCGATGCGCTCGGCCGTCCAGCGCATGGGGCGCGACCCCAAAATCATCGAGCCGCTCGTCCCCGTAGACCTCGTCATTGACCACTCGGTGCAGGTGGACTTCTGGGCCAGCCCCGACGCGCTCCGGCTCAACATGGAGACCGAGTTCCGGCGCAACCGCTCGCGCTACCAGTTCCTCAAGTGGGGCATGCAGGCGTTCGAGAGCTTCAACGTCGTCCCGCCCGGCATCGGCATCGTCCACCAGGTCAACCTCGAACACCTCGCGCGCGGCGTGATGGAGCGCGACGGCGTCTACTACCCCGACACGCTCGTCGGCACCGACTCGCACACGACGATGATCAACGGGCTCGGCATCGTCGGCTGGGGCGTCGGCGGCATCGAGGCCGAGGCGGCGATGCTCGGCCAGCCCGTCTACATCCTGACGCCCGACGTCGTCGGCGTGAACCTGTCGGGCAGCCTGCGCGAGGGCGTGACGGCCACCGACCTCGTGCTGCGCGTGACCGAGATGCTGAGGAAGGCCAAGGTCGTCGGCAAGTTCGTCGAGTTCCACGGCGAGGGCGCGGCCAGCATCCCCGTGACCGACCGCGCCACCATCGGCAACATGGCGCCCGAGTACGGCGCGACGATGGGCTACTTCCCCGTAGACGAGAAGTCGTGCGAGTACATGCTGGCGACGGGGCGCGACGAGGCGCACGTCGAGGTGTTCCGCGCCTACTACCAGGCGCAGGGGCTCTTCGGCATCCCGCGCGCCGGCGAGATTGACTACAGCGCCACGCTCGACCTCGACCTCTCGACCATCGAGCCGAGCGTCGCCGGCCCCAAGCGCCCGCAGGACCGCATCGAGCTGTCGGGGCTCAAGGAGAAGTTCGAAGACCTTTTGCGCCGCCCCGCCGGCGAGAACGGCTACAACCGCCCGGAGGGCGAGCTGGCCGAGCGCTTCGCCGTGGACCTGAGCCGCGAGGTGCACGAGGCGGCGCGCTCGCTGCCCGTGCTGCCCGGCGCGATGCACGCGGGCGGCGGCGGCCAGGAGCAGGAGTCGCAGCCGGAGACGGTCGCGACCGAGACGGTCGGCAGCCTCGGCTCGCGCTCGGAGAAGAACACGAGCGCGCTGACCGAGGTCGAGATGATGAACAACCGGCCGACGCCCGACCGCGTGGACTTCGAGGAGAAGACGGCCGAGTTCCGCCCCCCCGTCCAGCACGACGGCGACGTGCGGCTCGGGCACGGCGACGTGGTCATCGCCGCCATCACGTCCTGCACCAACACGTCGAACCCCGGCGTGATGCTGGCCGCCGGCCTGCTGGCGAAGAAGGCGGTCGAGGCCGGCCTGAAAGTCCCGCCGACGGTCAAGCCCTCGCTCGCGCCCGGCTCGCGCGTGGTGACCGAGTACTACCGGAAGACGGGCCTCCAGCCCTACCTCGACAAGCTCGGCTTCAACATCGTCGGCTACGGCTGCACGACCTGCATCGGCAACTCGGGGCCGCTCGACCCGCGCATCGAGTCGGTCATCAACGAGCACGACCTCGTGACCGCCTCGGTGCTGTCGGGGAACCGCAACTTCGAGGCGCGCGTCCACCAGTCGGTGCGCGCCAACTTCCTGATGTCGCCGCCGCTCGTCGTCGCCTTCGCGCTCGCCGGGCGCGTCAACATAGACGTGGCGAACGAGCCGCTGGGCACGGGCGACGACGGCCGCGAGGTCTACCTGCGCGACATCTGGCCGACGCTCGAAGAGGTCGGCGAGGTCCTGGGCGCGGCCACCGACCCCGAGACTTACCGCGCGCTCTACAGCGACTTCGCCGACGCCAACCCGCTCTGGAACGACATCCCCTCGGTGACGGGCGAGGTCTACCAGTGGGACCCGCAGTCCACCTACATCCAGGAGCCGCCCTACTTCGAGAAGTTCAGCATGGAGCCGGGCAGCTTCTGCGACATCCGCGGCGCGCGCCCGCTCGCCGTCTTCGGCGACTCGGTGACGACCGACCACATCTCGCCCGCCGGGGCCATCAAGGCTAAGTCGCCGGCCGGGCGCTACCTGCTGCTGCGCGGCGTCGAGCAGCAGGACTTCAACTCCTACGGGTCGCGGCGCGGCAACCACCAGGTGATGGTGCGCGGCACGTTCGCCAACGTCCGCATCAAGAACCTGATGGCGCCGGGCACCGAGGGCGGCGTCACGGTCCTGCACCCGACGGGCGAGCAGATGCCCATCTACGACGCCTCGACGCACTACCAGGCGGCGGGCGTGCCGCTGGTCGTCTTCGCCGGCGAGGAGTACGGCACGGGCTCGTCGCGCGACTGGGCGGCGAAGGGGACGCTGCTGCTCGGCATCAAGGCGGTCGTCGCCGAGAGCTTCGAGCGCATCCACCGCTCGAACCTCGTCGGCATGGGCGTGCTCCCGCTCCAGTTCAAGAACCACGTCAACGCGGAGACGCTGGGCCTGGACGGCACGGAGACCATAGACATCACGGGGCTCCAGGGCGGCCAGATCGCGCCCCGCCAGGACGTGACGCTGACCATCCGCCGCCAGAACGGCGAGGCGCAGGAGGTCCCCGTCACGCTCCGCATAGACACGCCCATCGAGATAGAGTACTACCGCCACGGCGGCATCCTCCCGTTCGTGCTGCGGCAGTTGATAGGGCAGTCCGCCTGAGCGCTGGCCCCGGGCGGCGACGCTGGAAGGGCCGGAGGCCGGACGCCCCTTTAAGGGCCTCCGGCCTCCGGCCTTTTGTCCGCCCCCGCCGCGCGGCCTTCGTCCCGCGTCCCGCCTACGTCTCTTGGCAGGCAGAGCCGCCCCGTTATATAAAGCGATTGTGGGGACTTTTATTTTCACCGCGGCGGGCCTCGTCCTGCTGGCCCTCGTCACCTTCGACATCTACGCGACGGTGCTGCATTCGAGCGCGCGCTACGGCCCCGTCGGCGAGTCGCTCAACCGCCTGGTCTGGCGCGCGGCGCGGGCGGCGGCCCTGCGCCTCTCGCGCGCGGGGCGGCACCGGCTGCTCAACATGGTCGGGCCGCTGCTGCTGCCGCTGCTCATCCTCGTCTACCTCGTCCTGCTCGTCCTGGCCTTCGCGCTCGTCTACTACCCGCACGTCCCCGACGGCTTCGTCTTCTCCGACGCGCGACACGAGCCCGCCTGGTTCGACGCCGTCTACTTCAGCGGCGTCACGCTGACGACCGTCGGCTACGGCGACGTGGCGCCGCGCCTCCCGCTGATTCGCCTGCTGGCGCTCGCCGAGTCGGCCTCGGGGCTCATCGTCATCTCGCTCGCCATCACCTACATGCTGACGGTCTACGCGGCGCTGGAGCGCAAGCGCGCCGTCGCCGTCTCGCTCTACCACCAGGCGGGCGACGGCGCCGACGTCGCCGGGCTCATCGCGCACCACTTCGTCGAGGGGCGCTTCTACGGCCTGCGCGACGCGCTGCGCACCGTCACGCGCGACATGCAGGGGCTGCTCGAATCGCACATAGACCACCCCGTCATCCACTACTTCCACCCCGTCGAGGTCTACAAGAGCATCCCGCGCACGCTCTTCCTCCTCCTGGAGACCTGCACGGTCATCCGCTCGGCGCTCGACCGCGAGCAGAACCGCGACCTGCGCGACTACCCCGAGGTGCGCACGCTCGAAACCGGGATGCGCCACGTCCTGGCGCAACTCATAGACTCGCTCGACCTCGAACGCCGCGGGCGCCCGCGCCGCCACACAGGGCAGGAGGCCGACGAGGCCGACCGCCGCTGGCGGCGCCGCTACGAGCAGACGGTCGCGCGCCTGCGGGAGTCGGGCATCGCGACGCGCTCCGACGCCGAGGGGGGCTGGGGCGAGTACCGCCGCCAGCGCGAGGAGTGGGAGTCGAAGCTGCGCCGCCTCGCGCTCCACCTCGGCTACGACTGGGACGAGGTGACCGGCGACGGCGACCTCGAATACGCCTCCGACGAGGCCAAGGAGGCGCCCGGAGGGGCGACGCCCGGCTGAGCGCCCTTTTGGACTCGCGGCCGCGGCGGGTGTAAAGTAGTCGCACGCGCCAGCCGGAAAGCGCAATCAATCGACGGGAACACACCACGACATTCATCTGTAAGCGGAGAGGAAAATCTATGTCATCAACTCAGCCGGCAGCCGAGACGCCCCGCAGGTATCAGCTCTTCATTGACGGCCAGTGGGTGGACGCCGAGTCGGGCAAGACCTTCACGACGCCCAACCCCGCCACCGGCGCCACGCTCGCCGAGGTCGCCGAGGGCGACCGGGCCGACATTGACAAGGCCGTCGCCGCCGCCCGCCGCGCCCTGGAGGGCAAGTGGGGGAAGGTCTCGGCGCGCGACCGCGGCCGCATGATGTACAAGCTCGCGCAGCTCATCGAGGCGAAACTCCCCGAGCTGGCCGCGCTGGAGACGGCCGACAACGGCAAGCCCATCAAGGAGACGACCTACGTCGACCTGCCCCAGGTCGTCGAGAACTTCGAGTACTTCGCCGGCTGGGCCACGAAAATCGAGGGCGAGACCATCCCGGTCGCCGGCCAGTTCCTCAACTACACGCTGCGCGAGCCGGTCGGCGTCTGCGGCCAGATAATCCCCTGGAACTTCCCGCTGCTGATGGCCGCCTGGAAGCTCGCGCCCGCGCTCGCCGCCGGCAACACCGTCGTCCTCAAGCCCGCCGAGCAGACGCCCGTCGGCGCGATGGAGCTGGCGAAGCTGATTCAGGAGGCGGGCATCCCCGACGGCGTCGTCAACGTCGTCCCCGGCTACGGCGAGACGGCGGGCGCGGCGCTCGCCTCGCACCCCGGCATCGACAAGGTGGCCTTCACCGGCTCGACCGAGGTCGGCAAGCTCATCGCCCGGGCCGCCTCCGACAACCTGACCAAGGTCTCGCTCGAACTCGGCGGCAAGGCCCCCAACATCGTCTTCGCCGACGCGGACATCGAGCAGGCCGTCAGCGGCGCGATGATGGGCATCTTCTTCAACCAGGGGCAGGTCTGCTGCGCCGGCTCGCGCCTCTTCCTCGACGCGCGCGTCAAGGACGAGTTCCTCGACCGCTTCAAGGAGCGCGCCGGCCGCGTCAAGGTCGGCGACCCGATGGACAAGAACACGCACATGGGGCCGCAGGTCTCCGAGGAGCAGTTGACCCGCATCAAGTCCTACGTGGACATCGCGAAGGGGGAGGGCGCATCGGTGCTCGCCGGCGGGTGCCCGCCGCAGCTCGAAGGCGACTTCCAGAAGGGCTTCTTCTTCCAGCCGACCATCTTCGGCGAGGTCAAGAACACGATGCGCGTCGCGCAGGAGGAGATTTTCGGCCCCGTCGTCTCCGTCATCACCTTCGAGGGCGAGGAGGACCTGGTTCGACAGGCCAACGAGGTCGTCTACGGCCTGTCGGCCGGCATCTGGACGAAGGACATCACCCGCGCGCACCGCTTCGCGCGCGCCATCAAGGCGGGCACCGTCTGGATCAACACCTTCAATATGTTCAACGCCGCCTCGCCCTTCGGCGGCTACAAGCAGTCCGGCTACGGCCGCGAGATGGGCAAGCACGCGCTTGAGATGTACACGCAGGTCAAGAGCGTCTGGGTTGACCTCTCGGGCAAGCCCATCGGCTGGTACGGGAAGTAGTCGGGCGGCCCCGGCCGACGGTCACGGTTGAAAGGTGAAGCGGCGGCGAGACTTTGGTCTCGCCGCCGCTTCGGCGTTCGGGGTCGGCCGCGCCCTGCGCGCGGCGCGCCCTTAACGGCTCGCGCCGGCCTGCTGCGAGTTCTGACCCGCGCCGCGGCCGGTCTGCTCCTGTAGCTCGTCGATGCGCTTCGACGCCTCGGCCTTCGTCAGATTCTCGTCGAACTCGGCCTTGGCCTCCTCCGAGAGCGTCTTCAGGTAAGAGCGCTGCGCGCCGGTCATCGGCTCGTCGCCCGTCGTCCAGTCGTCGGGGTTCTTGATGGTGTTGCTCTCGTCGGCCATCTCCTGCGTCCTCTTATCAGTCATCGCCTCAATCTCCTGTATGTTTAATGTGCGGTTTTCCGTTTCACACGGGAAACGCAGGAGACTTTTGCACCGGCCGTGCCAGAGGCGGCGCGAGGCGGCGGCCGCCGGCCGCCCTCACTCGCGCGGGCGCGGGAGCAGCGGCTCGCAGTTGAGCGTCTGCGGGCCGGCCTCGGTGCAGGCGGCGTACTTCGCGCCCTCGTACATGGAGACGCCGGCGTGCTCGCCGCGCGCGTCGAGGACGTAGAACTGTATGCCGAAGGCGGGGTTGCCCTCCTTGTTGAGCAGCCGCCGCTCGACGGTGTTGGCCTTGATGCGCCTGAGCGCCTCCAGCCCCGCGTCCTTCGGGGCGCGGCCGCGGCGCATCTCTTCGACGATGAGGAACGAGCAGAGGTTGAAGAGGTTCGCCTCGCCCCTGCCCGTCGAGCCGGCCGCGCCGACCGCGCCGTCCACGTAGAGCCCTGCGCCGAGGATGGGCGAGTCGCCGACGCGCCCCGGAATCTTCCACGCCAGCCCGGAGGTCGTCGTCACGCCGCAGACCTCGCCCTTCGCGTTGACCGCGTCGCAGTTGATGGTGCCGTAGAAGTGCTCTTCGCGGATGAGCCCCTCCTTCAACATCTTCAGCCCCTCGCGCCGCCAGACCTCTGCGCGCTTCGCCGGGTCGAGGTAGTGCGAGGGGTCCGTGCGCCGCTTCCACTCCAGCCACAGCCCGCGCGAGTGCTCGGTGTTGAGGTCGTCCTCGACTTTGAACCCCATGTTGCGCGCGAAGTCCTGTGCGCCGCGGCCGACTATCAGGTGGTGGTCGGTCGTCTCCATCACGGCCCGGGCGACGAGCGAGGGCGTGCGCACGCCTTCGAGCGCGGCGACGGCGCCGGCGCGCTTCTTCGGGCCGTGCATGCAGGAGGAGTCGAGCTGGACGACACCGTCGGCGTTCGGCAGGCCGCCGTAGCCGACGCTGTCGTCGAGCGGGTCGAGTTCGACGATGTTGACGCCGGCGATGCAGGCGTCCAGCACGTCCGCGCCGCCCGAGGTCATCAGGCGGAAGGCGCGCTGGACGCACGTCTCGTCGCCGCCGTTCCTGAACTGATTGCCGTTGGCCGAGGCGACGACCGCGGGCCGCGCGCGCCGTACGTGGACGGCCGGGGCGCCCGCGCCCGCGGGCCCGGCCGCGGCGGCGGCCAGCCCGGCGGCCGCGCCCGTCCGAAGAAAATCTCGCCTTTTCATCTTTCTGCTCATCTCCTCTCGGTCTTGCAGATTCCGGGGCGTCCGTCTCAGTCTCCGCGGCCGGCGCCGGGCGGGCGGCGTCGCCCGTCCTCGCGCACGGCGGCGGCCGCGCCCTTCAACGCGAAGGAGTCCCGCCTTGGGGGCGTCGGCGTCTCCTGCCGGCTACTTTTCTTCCCGCAGGGTCAGTGTCTTCAAGACCCACTCGTCGGGGTCGAGGGCGACGGCGGGCGGCCTGCGTTCGAGCTTGAAGTCGAAGGTCTGGTCGCGGCCGGCGACCTCGACCGTCTCGCGGCGCGGCGCGCCGCCGTCGGCGTCCGCGAACTCGACGTCGAGCGGCAGGCGGAAGGCGGGGCCGGCCTGCGTCTGCCGGACGCGCAGCCGCAGACGCTTCGCCGCCTCGTCCCAGCCCCACGAGGCTTCCAGGGCGGGGAAGCCCGGCTCGTAAATCCACTGGCGGAAGAACCAGCCGAGGTCGCGCCCCGCGCGCAGCTCCAACGCGCGGCGGAAGTCTTCGGTCAGCGCGTTGCCGTCGCGGTGCGCGCGGTAGTAGTCGGCGACGCCCGCGAAGAATTGCTCGTCGCCGACGACGCGGCGCAGCATGTGCAGCACCCAGCCGCCCTTCTCGTAGTTGTTCCGGTTGAGCAGCTTGAAGAGGTCTTTGACCTCCGGGTCGTAGACGGGGCGCGCGACCGCCCCGGCGTCGGCGAGGTAACGCTCCTTCGCCCCGCGCATGACGCGCAGGAAGGCGTCGCGGCCGTCGGCGCGCTCGAAGAAGACCGCGCCGAAGTAGGTGGCGAAGCCCTCGCTCAGCCAGAGGTGATGCCAGTCGGACTCCGTCACGGAGTCGCCGAACCACTGGTGCGCTATCTCGTGCGCGACGGTGCCTTCGAGCCCGCCGGAGCCGTCGTAGGCGTTCTCGTCGAAGAAGATGGCCGAGGAGTTCTCCATCCCCCCGAAGCGCGTCGAGGACTGGACGAGCGCCAGCTTCTCGTAAGGGTAGGGGCCGAAGAGGTTCGAGTAGAGTTCGAGCATGCGGAGCGCGCGGCCGTGGTCGCGCAGGCCGCGCTCGCGGTCCCTCGGGTAGAGGTAGTGCGTGAGGCGCGCGCCGTTCCACGCGCCGGCGTCCACGACCGCGAACTCGGTCGCGCCGAAGACCATGCAGTAGACGGGGACGGGCGCGTCCTCGCGCCAGTGTGTGAGGCGCGTGCCGTCCTGCCGGCTGGTCGTCTCGACGAGGCGGCCGTTGGCGACCACGTCGTAGCGCGCGGGCGCGGTGACGAAGAACTCGACGCGCGCCTTGTCGTACGGGTGGTCAATCGAGGGGAACCAGTGGCGCGCGCGGTCGGGCCAGTTGTCGGCGAAGACCGTGCGGTCGCCGTGCCGGTTGCGCTTGAAGAAGAGGCCGTCGGCGGGCGCGCCGCGGTACTTGACGGCGAGCGTGACGAGGTCGCCGGCGCGGTAGGCGCTGGAGAGCGCGACGCGCAGGCGCGCGTCCGCGCGGTCGAACTTCGCGGGGCGGCCGTTCTCCGTGACGCCCTCGACGGTGAGCCCGGCGAGGTCGAGCGCGACCTCGCGGACGCCCTCGCGCCTGACGGCGAAGACGATCTCGGTCTCGGCGTTAATCTGGTCGTCCGCGTCCGAGAGCGCGAGGCGTATGCGGTACTGGAGCGCGTCCAGCTCGGGTCGGCGCGGGTAGTCGTCGCGCGCCTGCGCGCCGGGCGCGACGAAGAGGAGGCAGAGCAGCAGCGGCAGCGGCCGCGCCCGCGAAAGTCGGGGCGGCCGGGCCGTCGTCTTGAGCCTTGGTTCCATGTCGGCGAGCTTGAAAGTCCTGCTGGCGAAAGTCCTGACGAAAGTCTTGTTGACGAAAGTCCGGCTGACGGAAACTCTCTTCACTGCGGCGGCGGCTGCTGCTGCGGCTGCTCCGCGCCGGCGGGAAGCTCGACGCCGTAGGCGAGCGCGAGCCGCCAGCGCCCGCCGCGCCTGACGAAGACGTCCGTGAAGGCGACGACGCTCGAATGCTCCGCGCCGTCGTCCGTCCTGACGCGCGAGCGCTGGACGCCTGTGAGCACGGCCGTCTCGCCGTAGACGCTCACCCTCAGGTCTTCGCCCTCGACCGAGAGGATGCGGCCGGGCAGGGAGGCGACGCCTTTGAGGAAGTCGGCGCGGCCGATTTCCGAGCCGGGCGCGCGGTAGACGAAATCGTCCGCGAGCACGCGCCCGAGCGCCCGCGCGTCCTTCGTGCGGATGGCCTCCATCGTCTCGCGTTCGAGGCGGAGAACGGACGTGACCGCCCGCCGGGGCTGGCGCGCGTCCGGCATGGCTCGCCGCCGCTCCTGCGCCGCGGCGCGCGGCGTCGCGAAACAAGCAACGGCCAGCGCCGCGAGGGCAATCAAAGGTGGCGTCAAAACTCTCTCCGTCATCGGTCGGGGACGAAGCGTCAAGGGAAAGGCCGCGGCGCGTCTCGGCGTAGAGAAGAGATGCGAGTGGTTTTATACACCATCGCGGCTCGGCGCGCGACACCCGCGCCGCCCCGCGCGCGGTTAACGGTCGCGCCCCGCGCGGCGTCACTTTCGAGGGCGGCGTTTCGCCGTGCTATGATTCGTGGCGCTCTCCCGGCTATCCGCAAAAGACAGTGAGGAGATGCAAATGCTTTCACGTCGCAAACTGTTCCTGCTGCCCGCGCTGCTCCTGGCGCTGGCGGCGCTGACGGCCTGCCCGAGCCAGACCAACATCGGGAAGATAACGGCCGACCCCGACCGCTACATGGACAAGGAGGTCGGCGTCGTCGGCCGCGTGACCGACAGCTACGGCGTGCCGCTGGTCGGCGGCGCCTACGAGCTGGACGACGGGACGGGCAAGATTTGGGTCGTCACGCAGCGCGGCGTGCCGTCGAAGGGCTCGCGCGTCGGCGTCAAGGGGCGCGTCTACACGGGCGCGGCCTTCCGCGGGCGCAACTTCGGGACGGCGCTGAGGGAGGAGGACCGCCGCGTCAAGTCCAACTGAGACGGCCGAGGGCGCCGCGGGCGATTCCCCCGCCGGGACGAGAATCGTCCGCGGCCTCGACCAGCAGTTCGCGCGGCTGCACGCGGGGTCGCTGGCGCTCGTGCGCGCCGTCCCGGCCGAGCGGCTCTACTGGCAGCCCGAGCGCGGCCCCGGCGCGCGCGTCTTCCCCGTCTACTCCTGCGGCGAGCACCTCCTGCGCTCGGCCGCCGCCGTCGAGCAGACCTTCGGCGGCATCACCGCCAACCTCTGGGACGACCCGTTCGAGTGGACGCTGCCCGAGTCGCTGCCGGCGCCGGCCGACGTCGAGCGCTACCTCGAAGAGGCCGAGGCCGCGCGCCGCCGCGCCTTCGGGTTCCTGCGCTCGGACGAAGACCTCTCGAAAGAGCTGGCCGCGCCCGCGGGGATGCGGACGCTCTTCGCGCTGGCCGCCGAGACGCTGGCGCGCGCCGCGCACCACCAGGGGCGCGCCTACGCCACCTTCCGCCTCTTCTCCGACGCGCGCCTGCCGCGCCCCTGAAGCGCCCCGGAGCCCCGGCGCGTCGCGGTTGCGCGCGAACTTCGCGCGTGGGATAGTCGTAGAGAGAGCCGGCGGCTCAAGCTTCAAACAGATTATCGCGGCGGGGGAGTGGTCGAAGGATGTTCTGCCCACAGTGCGGCCAGCAGCAGGTCAGTGAGGGCGCGCGCTTCTGCGCGCGCTGCGGCTTCCAGCTTGGGGCCGTGTCGGGGCTGCTCGCGTCGGGCGGCGTCCCGCTCGGCTACGCTGGCCCGCCGGCGGAGTTGGCGCCGCCCTCTCCGCGCCGAAGGGGCGCGCAGTTCGGCGGCAAGCTGATGCTGACGGGCCTGTTCCTCATGCCCGTGCTGGCCATCATGTCCGAAGTCCTCGGCTCGCCGGACGAGCTGCCCCTCGTCGGCCTGCTCATCTTCATGGCGGGGCTGTTCCGGCTGCTCTACGCGCTGCTCTTCGAGGACGGACCGTTCCGCAGGCAGCCCGCGCGGCAGACGGGCTACGTCCCGCCGGGGCAGTTCGCGCCGCCGGCGGCCGCCTCCGCGCTGCCGCCGCCGCAGGGCGTCCACGCGCGCGGCTACGTCCCGCCGCGCGCCGACACCTCCGACCTCGCCTACAGGCCGAGCGTGACCGAAGGTCCCACGCGTATGCTCGACAGGGAGCGCGACGACGCGGCGCGCTAGCGCCGCCCGGAGCCTCAGGAGCCCGAGATGTTCTGCCCACGCTGCGGACAGAGACAAGGCTCGAACGACTCGCGCTTCTGCCCCGCGTGCGGCTTCCCTCTGGCGGCCGTCGGCGAGCTGCTGGCGGGTGGAGGCCGGCCCCACTGGCGGCCGCCCGAGGCGCCGCGGCCGCCCGCCCCCGCGGAACTGTCGCCGCGGCAGAAGGGCGTCAGGCAGGGCGCGATGCTGATGCTGAGCACGCTCCTCGTCGTGCCGCTGCTGGCCATCTTCGGCGTGGCGATGCTCGGCTTCCCCGGCGAGTTCGTCGCGCTCGGGGCCGTCTTCTGCTCCATGGGAGGGCTGCTGCGCATCCTCTACGCGCTCATGTTGGAGAGCAACGTCAGGCCGCCGGCCGGGCCGCCGCAGCCCGCGTACGTCCCGCCGCCGGCCATCCCCGACTACCTCGGCGCACAGTCCCGCGGCGCTGCGCTCCCGCCGCCGCAGGGCGCGCCCATCCACGCGCAGTCGCGCGCGCCGCGGCGCTACAACACCGGCGAGCTGGTCGAGCCGCCGCGCGTCAGCGTCACAGACCACACCACACGCCTGCTCGACAGGCAGCCGGATGAGCCCCGACAGCAGTAAAGGCTTGGACGACGACGCCGGCGACTTCGCCAACTCCGCAGGCGACGACAACTCCGCCGACGCGGCCGACGCCGCCGCTGACGACGACGGCCGCGGGCCGGAGTCCGACCTTTCGTCGTCGGCCGAAGCCCCCCTCGCCGTGCGCCTGCGCGAGCAGATACGGCTCGGCGGGCCTTTGACCTTCCGCGATTGGATGGCCGCGGCGCTCTACGACGAGCGCGGCGGCTACTACACACGCCGCGGCGCAGAGCGCTGGGGGCGCGCCGGCGACTACCGCACCGCGCCCGAGCGCAGCGCCCTCTTCGCCGCCACCTTCGCGCGCCACTTCTCCGAACTTCACGAAGAGCTGGGCCGCCCCCGCGTCTTCCACGTCGTCGAAGCGGGCGGCGGCGCGGGCCGCTTCGCGCACGGCGTCCTCCACGCGCTGCGCCGTGACGCGCCGCACGTCTTCGACTCGCTCCGCTACGTCTACGACGAGGCCGGCGCCGACTCGCGCCGCCGCGCCGCCGCGCTGCTTGAGCCCTTCGCGGGCCGCGTGGAGTTCCGCCGCCTCTCCGACGTCGGGCGCCCGTTCGACGCGGCCGTCGTCTTCTCGAACGAGCTGCTCGACGCCCTGCCCGTGCACCGCGTCACGCGCCGCGGCGGCCGCCTCCGCGAGTCCTACGTCGCGGTTGACGAAGGCGGCGCCTTCGTCTTCGTCGAAGGCGAGCCCTCGACGCCGCTGCTCGCCGAACACTTCCGGCGGGCGGGGGTGACGCTCGAAGAAGGTCAGACCGCCGAAGTGAGTCTGGCCGCGGGCGAGTGGCTGAGGCGCGCGTCGCGCGTCGTCGGCCACGGCTTCGTCGTCACGGTGGACTACGGCGACGACGAAGCCGCGCTTTACGGAGCCCCGCACAGGCGCGCGGGGACGCTGCGCGCCTTCCGCCGCCACCGGCTTGTCGAAGACGTGCTGCGCGACCCCGGCGAGCAGGACTTGACGACGACCGTCAACTGGACGCACGTCATCGCCGAGGGCGAGGCCGCGGGCCTCCGCGCTCGCGCGCTCGAACGCCTCGACGCCTTCCTCCTCCGCGCGGGGCTCCTCGAACAGTTGGAGCTTGAGGGCGCGCGCGCCGCCGGCGACGCGGAGACGGCCGCCCTCCGCCTCGACGCCCGCGAGATGATTCTCCCCGGCGGCATGGCCTCGCACTTTCAAGTGCTGGTCCAGCGGAAGGAAGGTTGAGGGCGGAAGGCCGAAGGGTAAAGGTGGAAGGGTGAAGGATGAAGTGATGGCCGTCGGCCCTCCGGCCGATTCGCGTGGGCCGTTCCTTCATCGCACAGCCTCCGGCCCTTCAGCCTTCATCCCTTAGCCTTCATCCTTCCGCCTTCGGCCTTCGGCCTTCGGCCCTTCGCCCTGACCCTTCATCCTTCATCCTTTTTCCTGCTAAACTCGCCGCGCTCTACCCTTCAGCTTTACAGACACGCACGCCGCAGGTGACCCGGATGAAAAGGACTCTCGCGCTCTCGGTCTTTCTGGCCGTCAACCTTCTGCTCTCGGCCGTCGCGCCGGTCTGCCGCGCGCAGACGACGCCGTTCCTGTCGGACGAGGAGATTCGGACGCTCTCGAACGAGATTTCGGGCGACCGCGCCTTCGAGCACATCCGCTGGCTCTCGCACTGGCACCGCGACTCCGGCATGGAGGGCTTCTTCAAGGCGCGCGACTACGTGATGCAGGCCGCGCGCGAGGCGGGGCTCGACGAGGTGCGCTTCGTCGAGCAGCCGCTACAGGGGCCGAACTACACGGCGCGCGCCGGCGAGCTGTGGATGGTCGAGCCCGTCGAGCTGAAGCTGGCCGACATCGGCGAGCACGCCGTCTACCTCGCCGACATGAGCCGCGACGCAGACCTGACGGCCGACCTCGTGGATGTCGGCGACGGCACGGAGGCGGCGATGCGCGGCCTAGACGTGCGCGGCAAGATAGTCCTGACGAGCGGGCCGCCGCAGCGCGCCGTCGCCAACGCCGTGGCGAAGGGCGGCGCCGTCGGCGTCGTCACCTACCAGACCTCGGAGGGCAAGAGCCCCTTGGACTACCCCGACCAGATAGCCTGGTCGCGCATAGACGCCGAGCCGCCCGCGGGGACGCAAGGGACCTTCGCCTTCGTCCTGCCGCCGCGCAAGGGCGAGACGCTGCGCCGCATCCTTCAGACGACGGAGACGCAGGACTTCTTCGCCACGGGCCGGCCCGCGCCGGGCGGCCGCGTCCGCCTCAGGGCGAAGGTTGACACCGAGTTCGGCGCCGCGCCCGGCCGCACGGGCTTCGTCGAGGCCGTCATCCGCGGGACGCGCCCCAACGCGCAGCAGATAGTGCTGACCGCGCACCTGCAGGAGGAGCAGGGCTCGGCCAACGACGACGGGAGCGGCTGCGCCAACCTGCTGGAGCTGGCGCGCGCCTTCAACCGCCTCATCAGGGAAGGGAAGATGAAGCGGCCGCAGCGCGACCTGCGCTTCTGGTGGACGGACGAGATTTATTCGGAGTACTACCACTTCGGCAAGCACCCGGAAGAGGCCAGGCGCATCCTGGCGAACGTCCACCAGGACATGACGGGCGCGAACCTCGCGATGGGGAGCCGCGTCCAGCACCTCATCTTCGCGCCGCACTCGCGCACCTCGTACCTCGACGCCCTTTTCGAGAGCGTCGGCACCTACCTCATCCAGACCAACAACGCCTTCCTCGCCGCCAGCCGGCAGGGCGGGCTGCCGCGCCCGCACACGCGCCCGCTCTACTCGACGCGCGGGACGCGGCAGGGCTACAACGCGCGCTTCGTGCCGCACTTCGGCTCGTCCGACCACATGGTCTTTCTCGAAGGCGCGCTCGGCATCCCGGCCGTCGCGCTCATCAACTGGGACGACCCCTTCATCCACTCCTCGGACGACGACCTCTTCCAGATTGACCAGACGCAGTTGCGCCGCAACAACTTCCTCATCGGGGCGATGGCCTACTTCCTCGCCAACGCCGACGAGTCGGACGTGCCTCTGCTCATCTCGGAGACGTTCGCGCAGGGCCGCAGGCGGCTCGCCAACGACCTGCAGGCCGCGCTGCAAGTCCTGCGCGACTCGGCCGCCGAGCCCGGCCGCGGCTGGCAGCGCGCCGAGATGATAGTCGGCCAGGGCGTCGAGCGCGAGGCGCGCGCGCTCGCCTCCGTCCGCGCCTTCGCCGGCGCGAGCCGCGAGGCCGCGCGCATGGTGGACGAGATGTCGCGCGCCGAGGCGGCCGACGCCGGGACGCGCGCGCAGCTCACGGCCTTCTACCTTCAACTGCACCGCGGCTCAGGGCCGCCCGCCGCGCAGACGCCGACGGAGGCCGAGCGGGCCGCGGGCAGAAAAGTCCCGGCCAACGTCGCGTCGCTCGAAGCCTATTTCGCCAACCGGCAGAGGGTCGCGCCCGACGCCGGCGGCCGCCTGCACGGCCTGATGCGCGCCGAGGTCTACAATTTCGTGGACGGCCGCCGGTCTTACTACGACATCTACAAGGCCGTCTACGCCGAGGCGGCCGCGGCCGGGAGCTGGTATTACGGGACGGTCGAGCTGGAAGACGTCACGCGGCTGCTCGACGCGGCCGTGGCGGCCGGGGCCTTAACGCTCAGGTGAGCGCGCGCAAATGCAGGCAGGGCGCGGCCGCTCAAGGTTTGAAACCGTACAGGGGGGCGCGCGCCCGCGCCCGTGCGCCCGCGTCGGCGCTTGCGCTGGTTAAATAGTGCAGTACAATAAGTTCAGCGGATAAACCCTCGCAGACGCGGCCAGGAGGAACGGTGCTTGCTACAAGCCCGTCTGATTCCCGCCCCCACCTTGAAGTGCGCCCGCCCGCGCCGTCGGCGCGCGGGGCCGAGGGCGGGAGGGCGGCCGGCTTTTTCGGGCTAAAGGCGCGCGGCGGCGCGCGGGCTGGCTATCGCCGGCGCGCCGGCCGGCATCTCACGCTCGGAGCTTTTTGCCGGACATCAAAAATTAAGTCGCGCCGGTCGCGGGCGGTCCCGAACCCCGGCGCGCGCAGAGGCTAATGACAAGGTCTACCAACACGAAGCCCTCGAACGACCAGCGCCCGGACGGGCCCGACACGCGCGCCTGGAAGGCGCGGGGCGAGTCGCCGCCGCTCTTCAACCGCGAGTTCAGCCAGATAGAGTTCTACCGGCGGGTGCTCGAAGAGGCGCTCGACCCGGCGCAGCCGCTCCTCGAACGCCTGAAGTTCCTCTCCATCTTCTCCGAGAATCTGGACGAGTTCTTCATGATTCGCGTCTCGGGGTTGCAGGAGACTTCGGCGGGCGAGGTGGCCGACCTGTCGCCCGACGGGATGAGCCAGGCCGAGCAGTTGAAGGAGATACGCGCCCGCCTCGTCCCGCTCGTCGAGGAGCACTCGCGCTGCCTGCGCGACGACGTGCTGCCGGCGCTGGCCGCCGAGGGCGCCGGCGTCGTCCAGTACAGCACGCTCTCGCTGCCCGAGCGCCAGCAGTTGCGCGAGTTCTACAAGCGGCAGGTGCACCCCGTGCTCACGCCGCAGGCCGTTGACCAGGGGCACCCGTTCCCCTACATCTCGAACCTCAGCCTGAACCTCGCGCTGATGGTCGAGCCGATGCCCGAGCACGGCATCACGCGCTCGCTGACGGGGAAGGGCGACCCGCGGTTCGCGCGCGTCAAGGCGCCGCCGCTCGTCCCGCGCCTCGTCCCCGTGGACGGCGGCGCGGCGAAGTTCGTCCTGCTCGAAGAACTCATCGAGGCCAACCTGGAGTCGCTGTTCCCGCGCATGCGCGTCAGCGCCTGCCACGCCTTCCGCGTCACGCGCGACGCCGACGTCGAGGTGCGCGAGGACGAGGCCAGCGACCTGCTCGGGATGATGGAGAAGACGCTGCGCAAGCGCCGCTTCGGCACGGCCGTCCGGCTCGAAGTCGCGGCGGGGATGCCGGCCGAGATGCGCGCGTACCTGACGAAGGAGCTGGAGCTGGGGCCCGAGGACGTCTACGAGGTCGGCGCGCCGCTGGCCCCGCGCGACCTGATGCGGCTCTACAAGCTCGACCGGCCCGACCTGAAGGACGCGCCCTTCGCGCCCAAGCCCTCGGCCGCCTTCGCGCGCGCCGGCAACTACTTCGACGTCATCCGCGAGCGCGACGTGCTCGTCCACCACCCCTACGAGTCCTTCGACGCCGTCACCGGCTTCATCGACCAGGCCGCGCGCGACCCCGACGTGGCCGCCATCAAAATCTGCCTCTACCGCACGGGGCACGACTCGCCCATCCCCGAGTCGCTCATCGAGGCCGTGGCGAGCGGCAAGCAGGCCACCGCGCTCGTCGAGCTGAAGGCGCGCTTCGACGAGGAGAACAACATCGAGTGGGCGAAGCGGCTGGAGGAGTCGGGCGTCCACGTCGTCTACGGCATCGTCGGGCTGAAGACGCACTGCAAGGTCGCGCTCGTCGTCCGCCGCGAGGGCGACGAGATGCGCCGCTACGTCCACGTCGCCACGGGCAACTACAACCCCGTCACCGCGAACTTCTACACCGACCTCAGCCTCTTCACCGCCGACGAGGAGATAGGCGCCGACGCCACCGACCTCTTCAACTTCCTGACCGGCTTCTCGCGCCAGAAGGAGTACCGCAGCCTGCTCGTCTCGCCGACGGCGCTGCGCGAGAGGACGCTCGGGCTCATCCGGCGCGAGGCCGAGCACGCGCGCGCCGGCCGCCCCGCGCGCATCATCGTCAAGGTCAACCGCCTCGCCGACACGCGCGTCATCGGCGCGCTCTACGAGGCGTCGCAGGCCGGCGTGCCCGTGGACCTCGTCGTCCGCGGCATCTGCATGCTCAAGCCGGGCGTCCCCGGCCTCTCCGAGAACATCCGCGTGCGCAGCGTCGTCGGCCGCTTCCTCGAACACAGCCGCGCCTACTACTTCCAGAACGGCGGCGACGAGGAACTCTACACCGGCAGCGCCGACTGGATGCCGCGCAACTTCGACCGCCGCGTCGAAACCATCGCCCCCGTCCGCGACCCGCGCCTGAAGAAGTACCTGAAGGACGTGCTGCTCGCCGCCTACCTGCGCGACGACGTCAAGGCGCGCGTGCTCGGCTTAGACGGCCGCTACCGCCCCGTCGAGGCGGACGCGGGCGGCGAGCGCGAGCGCTTCAACAGCCAGCTCTATTTCATGGACGCCCCCGCGCCCGAGTGAGACTTCGCTCGCAATCGGACCTGACAGGAGTGTCTAACATGCTGAACAGCCTATTCCGCAAGACCGCCCCGACGCTCGCGCTGGCGCTCTGCCTGTCGGCCTGCGCCTTCGCCGCCGGGCGGGGCGAGGGCCGGCAGGACGCGGCCGCGCGGCCCGAGTCGCAGAAGGAAGAGAAGGGGCAGAAGAAGGAGGCGCCGCCGCAGGGCGCGCCCGTCTTCTGGAAGGAGCCGGGCGACATCGCCTCGCGCAACCTGCTGCTCGGGCCCGGCGGCGAGGAGATGAAGCCCGACCTGCGGCAGGTCATCTGGGAGGAGACGATGACCGAGGGCTACTCGGTCAAGTGGCGCGTGCGCGACGCCTCGGGCAAACAGTGGGTCGTCAAGGTCGGCAACGAGGCGCAGCCCGAGACGGTCGCCACGCGGCTGGTCTGGGCCGCCGGCTACCCGACCGAGATCAACTACCTCTTCCCGTGCGTCAGGATTACGAACGCGCCCGAGCCGCGCAAGGAAGTCAAGAAGTGCGAGGGCGACGGCTACGCCAACGTCCGCTTCGAGGCGCGCCCCGAGGGGCACAAGAGGCTCGAAGAGTGGAGCTGGGAGAAGAACCCGTTCACGGGGACGAAGGAGTTCGCCGGCTTCGTCGTGATGATGGCGCTGCTCAACAACTGGGACCTGAAGGACTCGAACAACAAGATCATCCACGTCCCCGGCGAGGGCGGCGAGGGCGAGCTGCGCTACGTCGTCAGCGACCTCGGCGCGACCTTCGGCAAGACCGGCAACTTCATCACGCACAGCCGCAACGAGCCGGAGAAGTACGTCAGGACGGGGCTCATCGAGAAGGTCGAGGGCGGCCGCGTCAAGTTCCAGTACAACGGCAAGAAGGGGCACCTCTTCGACGAAATCACGGTCGAGCAGGCCAAGTGGATAGGCGACGTCCTCAGCCGTCTCAGCGAGGAGCAGATCAAGGACGCCTTCCGCGCGGCCAACTACAAGCCCGACGAGATAGAGGCGCTGGCGCAGGAGGTGATGGGGCGCATCAACTCGCTCCGCCGTCTGCCCGCGGCGGCCGCCGCCGAGGCGACGACGGGCGGCGCGCCCTGAGCGACGCTACAGACGGGAACGCATGGCGAAGAGCAAGAATAAGAGCACCGTTTTCATGGTCGCCGTCGCGGCCGGGGCGCTGGCGATAGGGTTCCTGCTGGTCGCGGCGCTGATGAGGGGTTACGGGTCGGGCGCGCCTTCGGCGGTGGTCGGCGGCGCGGCCGACCCGTCGGTCGCCGAGAGTCAGGAGCAGGAGTCCGCGCCCGCGCAGCGCCCGGCGGCCGCGGCGTCGCCGGCGGCGGCGGCGCAGGCCAACGGGGGCGGCTCGCCGTTCGGGCAAATCTTCTCGGAGTCTCCCGCGCAGCAGCCTGCGCGACGCCAGACGGGCGACTGGCTGATGACCTTCGCGACCGTGACGGTGCGGCTGACGCTGGCGGCGCTGCTGGCGGCGCTGCTCGCCTTCCGGCCGCGCCGCCTCT
The DNA here is from genome assembly GCA_036387195.1 of Pyrinomonadaceae bacterium. Lineage (GTDB taxonomy): Bacteria > Acidobacteriota > Blastocatellia > Pyrinomonadales > Pyrinomonadaceae > QHXN01. Next base: position 101,069 of record DASVUF010000214.1, read on the forward strand.
CCCACTCGGTCAAGCGCAACCCCTTCGTGGCGCAGACGCACATCCTGATGGCCGTCGTCGCCTCGGCGCTGATGATGGTCGTCGGCGACAGCGCCGCGCGCGCCTTCGGCATCTTCGCCGCGGCCTCGCTCGTGCGCTTCCGCACGAACATCAAGGACCCGAAGGAGATCACGGTGCTGCTGCTGAGCCTCGCCATCGGGCTGGCGACGGGCGTGGGGCGCTGGGAGCTGGCGCTCATCCTGACGCTCTTCGTGCTGCTGCTGCTGTGGGGGCTGGAGTCGCGCGAGCGCGAGCAGGTGACGCGGGCCATGGAGCTGACGGTCAAGACGCGCAACATCGGGACGACGCAGGACGCGCTGCTACAGCTCTTCAGCCGCTACGACTTCGAGGCCGAGATGCGCACCATTGACCGCCCCGACGGCGAGGGCGAGACGGGCTGCGTCGTCTACTTCGTGGACGTCGGCCCGCAGGCGGGCACCGACCGACTCAGCGAGGAGCTGCTCGCCGCCGACCCGAGGAACATAGACAGCGTCGAGTGGGCGCAGCAGAAGAACACGTCCTACTTCTACCAGTGAGCCGCGCGCCGCCGCGCCGCAAAGAAGAGAAGGCCGCCCCCCGTCGAAAGGGGGCGGCCTTCCTGTTCTGGGGCGTCCGCGGTCGGGCTCAATGCTTCCCGGCGAAGACGGCCTCGGCCTGCCCGGCGTGCGCCGCGGCGGCGGCGGCCGGCGCCTGACGCGCCTGAAACTGCCGCGCGTAGTCCTGCACGAAGGTCTTGAAGTCGCCGTGGCCCCAGCGCGTGTAGAAGTCGAACTGCTTCATCTCGGCGTAGACCTGGTCGTAGTTCCAGCCATACTTCTCGAAGCGGTAGACCGCGCCCATCGAGCCGGTGCGGTGGCGCCCGCCCGCGCAGTGGACGAAGAACTTGCCGGTCGCGGGGTCGTCAACGGTCTTCATGAACGCCTCGACCCACTCGGGGCGCGGGTACTTCTTCTCGACCATGGGGATGTTGACGTAGCGCATCCCGAGCGACTCCACCATGCCGCGCTCCTCGGGCGCAGGCTTCTCCTGTAGGTCAATGACCGTGGCGATGCCGATCTCTTTGAGCGCCTGGAAGTCTTCGGGTCGCTTCGGCTCGGCGCCGCGGTAGAAGCGGTCGTCCATCTGGCCGAAGTTCTTGATGTGGACGTTGTTGAACGGCTGGCTCTGCGCGGCGGCGGCGGCGGAGAGCAGGAGGACTGCGAAAAAGGAGACGGCGGCTCGGCGCAGGGGATTAAGGCTAAGATTATTCATCAACCCTCCGTAGGTCTGTCGGCGAAAAACCGTTGTGCTGGGTGCTCGGGGACGTGGACGCTCAAACCCGGCCGCCGCGCCTCGGCGCGTTCGGCGACTTCCGCCGCGGCCGGCCTGAAATTATGATTCGCGGCCCCCGCGGCCGGTTGTATCGGCGCCGCGGGCCCGCGGCCCGGCCACTAAAATACCGCAAGCGGGCGCGCGGGCAAAGTGATTGCACGGAACCTGTGCGCCCGGCCGTCCCGAAACCCGCGTCAGAATAAGCGAGCGCGCGGCCCCGGGTAATAGAGCACGGCTCCGGGTAAGAGAGCGCGCGGGGCCCGGTGGGCGCGCCCTCAGTCGCAGTCGGCGCCGCCTGCGGGCAGAGGCGCCGTGGCGCGCAGGGCGCGCGCGGCGCCTCGCCCGGCGCGCAACTCGTAGGCGCCGGCGCCGCCCGCGACGAGCGCCGTCTCGAAACGGCCGAGCCGCGCGCGCTCGTCGCCGCAGCAGACCTCCGCCTCGCCCTCGCAGACGGTGATGACGTGGAACGTGCGCCCCAGCGTGTCGCACGCGAGCGGCGCCCCTTCGACGCTCAGGACTTCGAGCCCGAAGTGCGGGCAGTCGAGCGCGGCGGCCGCCGACGTGCGGCCGAGCGGGGGCAGCGGGCGCACGTCCGCCGTCATGCGCGGGTCGGCGACCTCGACCGACTCCTCGACGTGCAGGCTGCGGCCGGCCGAGGCGGGGCGCCCCCAGTCGTAGACGCGGAAGGTGGTGTCGCTCGGCTGCTGCACCTCGTAGAGCAGGAGGCCGGGCCCGACGGCGTGGAGCGTCCCGGCCGGGATGAAGATGGTCTGGCCGGCGCGGACTTCGAGCCGCTCGGCCACTTCGAGGATGCGGCCCCCGCGGATGGCCTCCTCCAGCCCGCGCCGGCTCGTTCCCGGCCGCACGCCCGCGTAGACGGTCGCGCCGTCCTCCGCTTCCAGGACGTGCCACGCCTCGCACTTGCCGAACTCGCCGGGGCCGACCAGGCGGCGCGCCTGCTCGTCGTTCGGGTGCACCTGGACGGAGAGCCAGTCGGCGCAGTCGAGCAGCTTGACGAGCAGCGGGAAGCGCGCGCCGTAGCGGGCGGCGGCGTCGCGGCCGAGCAGGCGCGCGCCTTCGAGCGAGGCCAGCTCGGCGAGCGTCCGCCCGGCGCGCGCGCCTTCGCGGACGCGGCTCTCGCCGAAGGCGACCCACGCCTCGCCCACGGGCGGGTCGGCGGGCTTGAGCTTTCGGCCGCCCCAGACGCGCTCGCGGTGCTGCGGTTCGAGGATGAAAAGGTTCTGCGTCAAAGTCTGAGTCCGAGAGCGAATCACCGGGGCGAAGCCCCTACCGGCCCATCCAGCCGCCGTCCACGACGAGGACGTGGCCGTTGACGTAGTCGCTCGCGGGCGAGCAGAGGAAGACGGCCGCGCCGGCGAGGTCCGAAGGCTCGCCCCAGCGCCCGGCCGGGACGCGTTCGAGTATCTGGCGGTTGCGCGTCTCGTCCGCCTGGAGCGCGGCCGTGTTGTCCGTCCTCATGTAGCCGGGCGCGATGGCGTTGACGTTGACGCCCTTCGACGCCCACTCGTTCGCCAGCGCCTTCGTCAACTGGGCCACGCCGCCCTTGGACGCGGCGTAGGCCGGCACGTTGACGCCGCCCTGGAACGAGAGGAGCGAGGCGACGTTGACTATCTTGCCCGAGCCGCGCCCGAGCATGTGGCGGCCGGCGAGCTGCGACAGGCGGAAGACGGCGCCGAGGTTGACCTCGATGACCGACGCCCAGTCCTCTTCGGAGTAGTCGGCGGCCGGCGAGCGGCGAATCGTGCCGGCGTTGTTGACGAGGATGTCGAGGCGGCCGAAGTGTTCGAGCGTCTGCCCGATTAGTCTCTGCGGCGTCTCCCTCAGCGAAAGGTCGCCGACGACGGCGAGCGAGCGGCGGCCCGCGCGCCCGACGAGCGCGCAGGTCGCGTCCGGCGCGCGCGAGTTGCCGTGGCAGGCCACGTCCGCGCCCGCCTCCGCGAGCGCCGCGGCGACGGCCGCGCCCAGGCCGGCCGACGCGCCCGTGACGAGCGCCGTCCTGCCCTCCAGTCTGAATGCGTCGAGTATCAAGCGTTTCGCCCCCTCCCCGGGGCCCGCGTCGCCGCACAGTATACGGCGCGCGGCGTCGGCGCGGGAAGCAGCCCGGCGCGCGCGCCCGCCCCGAAAATCTTGAAAGCGCCCGCGGTTAAGTTTAAAGTCTGACCCCGCTTGCCCCGTTAGCGCTGCTCAACCCACCGGCCCGAGGCCGCGCGCGCCCCAAGGGACGCGCCCCAACCCACAAGCACGCACACGCGCCCTGCCCGGCGCACGGCCCTCCACGTCTCGGAAACCACCCTTAGAGGAGAATTCTTCGATGAGAGCTTACCGCAAGACGGCCGCGCTCGCCTGCGCGCTCGCCATCCTCGCCGCGCTCGCCCTGACGCCCCCCCGCCGCGCCGACGCGCAGGCGGCCGCCGAGGGCTTCGAGAGCGGCGCGAAGACCTCTTACGCCGCCGCCGACGTCTTCCTCACGACCGGCTGGTGGCGCCTGGACGACGCGCTCGTCGGCAACCTCTCGACCGACCGCAAGACGGGCGCGGCCTCGGCGCGCATACGCAACACGGGCTCGGTCAGCTCCGACTTCGACTTCGCCTCGGCCGGCACTGTCACCGTCCAGCACGCGGTCTTCGGCGCGGACGGCGCCTCCTCGTGGGAGCTGTGGGCCTCGACCGACGGCGGCGCGAGCTACGCGAAGGTCGGCGCGACCGTCAGCACCGGCTCGACGACGCTCCAGACGGCGAGCTTCGCGGTCAACGCGGCCGGCGCGGTGCGGCTCTCCATCCGCAAGGTGTCGGGCGGGGCCAACCGCCTCAACGTGGACAACGTCACGGTCAACCCCTTCACGGCGGCGGCGGCGGCGGTGAGCGTCCACCTGACGATGGGCAACCCTTCGAACGCCGCGGCGGACGCGGGGCAGCCGGCCAACTACCTGCTCAACAAGCCGCAGTACGCCGCCTCGTACCACCGCGACAAGGGGCGGCCGAACTGGGTGAGCTGGCACCTCGCCTCGTCGTGGCTGGGCTCGGCGCCGCGGCAGGACGACTTCCGCGCCGACACGAGCCTGCCGGCCGGGTGGTACCAAGTGCAGGGGACGGACTACTCGGGGTCGGGCTTCGACCGCGGCCACCACTGCCCGTCGGCCGACCGCACGCTGACCGTCGCCGACAACTCCTCGACCTTCCTGATGACGAACATGATGCCGCAGTCGCCCGACAACAATCAGGGCCCGTGGGCCAACATGGAGAACTACTGCCGCACGCTCGTCGGCTCGGGCAACGAGCTGTACGTCGTGATGGGCGGGGCGGGGAGCGGCGGGACGGGCTCGAACGGCGGGACGACGACGACCATCGCCGGGGGCAGGGTGGCCGTGCCGTCGCAGGTCTGGAAGGTGGTCATCGTGCTGCCGTCGGGGACGAACGACGTGGCGCGCGTGACGACCTCGACGCGCGCCATCGCCGTCATCATGCCGAACACGCAGGGCATCCGCGCGAACGACTGGAAGAGCTACCGCGTGAGCGTTGACCAGGTGGAGTCGCTGACCGGCTACGACTTCTTCTCCAACGTCCCGGCCGCCGTCCAGAGCGTCATCGAGGCGCGCGTGGACAACCAGTAGCGCGCGCGCCGGCGACGTTTTAAAGCCGGGGGCGCGGGACTTTCCGCCCCGCCGCGCACGCGCCCGGCGCGCCTCACGGCGAAGCGCCGACGCCCGAACGTTCGGGCGTCGGCGCTTCTTCACATCCGCGCCTCGCGGCGCTTCTTCACGTCCGCGCCTCGCGGCGCTCGTCAACGTCCGCGCCCCGCGGCGCTTCTTCACAGCCGCGCCTCGCGGCGGTGGCGGCGGGCCGGTTCGCGCCCGGGGACGACGCGCGGGCCGCGCCCGTGCGGCCGCCGGCCGCGCTTCAGCGCGCGTAGAGGTCTATGACGCGCTCGATGGCGCGGCGGCAGACGGCGCAGAAGCGGTCGGTGCGCGTGAACATGATGCAGTCCACCTCGGGGCGGTAGTAGCCCCGCGCCTCGTAGTTCGCGCCCTCGAAGGCGCCGACGCGCCCGGCGTGCTTCTCGCCCGCGAACATGCGGCGCTCGTGCTCCAGCTCCTCGCGGAAGAGCGCCTCCATCACCTCCTCGGGCCTGCGCTCGCTCCTGATTTGACGCCGGCGCTCCTGTATCTCGCGCGAGTACGCCTCGAAAGCCTCCTTGCCCCACGGCGTCGGCAGCGGCGTGTCCGCCCTGACCAGGTCGCGCCACTTGAGCGCGGCCGGGTCGAGCAGCGCCGTCACGTTCGGCTCCCAGGGCTCGACGCGCCCTGCGGCCGGGGCGTAGGCGACCGACGAGGTGTAGTACTCGTCGGCGAGCCCCGCGAAGTGGTGGCCGAACTCGTGGACGAAGACGTAGTTGGCCCAGGCGTTGTCGGCGGCGACCGTCGAGTAGAGGTTGTGGATGCCGCCGCCGCCGTAGGTGCGGTCGTTGACGAGGATTTCGACGAACTCGTAAGGGGCGAACGAGGCGGCGCGCCTGAGCGCGCGGTTGTCGAAGGTGAGCACGTAACGCTCCGAGCCGAAGGCGTCGTAGGTCGCGCCGAGCGGCGAGTCGCGGTAGACGCCCGTCGAGGGGCGGGACACGCCCGACTCGGCCGCCGGCGGGCAGAGCGCCCAGACGTTGAAGTCGCGCCGCCGCTCCCTGAAGGGCGAGGTGG
>DASVUF010000215.1:0-8184 GCA_036387195.1 Pyrinomonadaceae bacterium
CGCTAAAGCGGGCGGCCCCCCTCGTCTGTTAGCGCGGGCGCGGGCGCGGCCTCAGCCGAAGATGTCTCGCACCTTGTCCATCAGGCCCTTGTCGCTCAGGTCCTTCTCCTCAATCTGCGCGAGCTGTTCGAGGAGCTTGCGCTGGTCGCGCGTGAGCGTCGTCGGCGTGACGACCGTGACCGAGACGAAGAGGTCGCCGCGCCCGCGCCCGCCCAGCACCGGCATGCCGTGCCCCTTGAGGCGGAAGACCGTGCCGGTCTGCGTGCCCGCGGGGATTTTCAGACCCTCCTGACCGTCGAGCGTGGGCACGGTCGTCTCGGCGCCGAGCGCCGCCTGCGCGAAGGTGACGGGGACGGAGGCGTAGAGGTTGTTGCCCTGCCGCTCGAACGTCTCGTGCTCCTTGACGTTGATGACGACGTAGAGGTCGCCGGCCGGGCCGTTCTGCGCGCCGGCCTCGCCCTCGCCGACGAGCCGCAGCCGCGAGCCCGTCTCGACGCCCGCCGGAATCTTGACCTCTATCTGCTTCTCGCGCTCGACGCGCCCCGCGCCCTTGCACTCCGCGCACGGCGTGCGGATGACGCGCCCCGAGCCGCGGCACTGGCCGCACGTGCGCGCCACCGAGAAGAAGCCCTGCTGGTACCTGACCTGGCCCGCGCCCGCGCACCCCGGGCACGTCTCGGCCTGCGTCCCCGTCGCCGCGCCCGAGCCCTTGCACTCCGCGCAGGCTTCGAGCCGCGGCACGCGCAGCTGCGCCGTCATCCCCTCGGCCGCCTCTTCGAGCGTCATCTCGAGGTCGTAGCGGAGGTCGGCCCCGCGCTGCGCCCCGCCGCGGCGGCCTGCCGCCCCCGCGCGCCCGCCGAAGACCTCGCCGAAGCCGAACAGGTCGCCGAGGATGTCCTCGATGCCGCCGAACCCCTGCGCGCCCCAGTTCGCCTGCGCGCCCGCCGCGCCCGAGACGCCGGCGTGGCCGAAGCGGTCGTAGCGCGCGCGCTGGTCGGCGTCGGAGAGGACGGAGTAGGCCTCGGCCGCCTCCTTGAACTTCTCCTCGGCCTCGGCGTCGCCGGGGTTCTTGTCCGGGTGGTAGCGCACCGCGAGCTTGCGGTAGGCGCTCTTGATTTCCGCCTCGTTCGCGCCCCGGGCCACGCCGAGGACTTCGTAATAGTCGCGTTTAGCCATATGAGTTGAGGGTTAAAAGTTTAAGGTCCAAAGTTCAGTTTAGCAAACGCCACACCGAACTTTGAACCTTGAACCGGCGACTCGGCGGCCCGGCGGCCCGGCCCCCGGGGCTCAGCGCCCGTTGTGCTCGACGACGGGGTTGAGCATGGCGAGCGTGAGCTGCGAGGCGATGCGCTCCAGGCGCTGCGTGGCGTCCTGGATGGCCTCGACGTTCTCGGACTTGAGCAGCTCCTCGCACTCGGCGAAGGCGTCCTGCGTGATGACGCGCTCGCCCGACGAGAGCGACGGGCCGAACTCGGCGAAGGTGCGCTGCGCGTTGCGCAGCAGGCCTTCGAGCTTGCCGCGCTGGACGAGCAGCTCCTTGGCGCGTCGGTCGGCCTCGGCCTGCGACTGCGCCTCGACGATCATGCGGTCTATCTCGTCCGAGGAGAGCCCCGACGTGGGCGTGACCTTCATCTGCTGGACGCGGCCGCTCGACTTGTCGGCCGCCGAGACGCTGAGGATGCCGTTGGCGTCCACCTCGAAGGTCACCTCGATCTGCGGCGCGCCGCGCGGCGCGGCCGGGATGCCGACCAGCTCGAATTTGCCCAGGCTACGGTTGTGCTGCGCTATCTCGCGCTCGCCCTGGAGGACGTGAATCTCGACCGACGACTGGTTGTCAACGACGGTCGTGAAGGTCTGGCTGTTGTGGAGCGGGATGGTCGAGTTGCGCTCGATGAGGCGGTGGAAGAGGCCGCCGCGCGTCTCAAGCCCGAGCGAGAGCGGCAGCACGTCGAGCAGGACGATGTCCTTGACGTCGCCGGTCAGCACCCCGCCCTGGATGGCCGCGCCCATCGCGACCACCTCGTCCGGGTTGATTTCGGCCGACGGGTCTTTGCCGAAAATCTCGCGGACGGTGCGCGCGATCATCGGCGTGCGCGTCTGGCCGCCGACGAGCAGCACCTTGTCGATGTCCTTCGGCTGGAGCTTGGCGTCCCACAGCGCCTTCTGGCACGGCTCGACCGTGCGCTCGACGAGGTCGGAGATGAGCCCCTCGAACGTCTCGCGCGTCAGCGTCTTGCTGAAGTGCTTCGGGCCGGAGGCGTCCGCGGCGATGAAGGGGAGGTTGATGTTCGTCTCGGAGAGCGACGAGAGGTCGCACTTGGCGCGCTCGGCCGCCTCCTTGAGGCGCTGGAGCGCGAGGCGGTCGGAGCGGAGGTCAATGCCGGTCTCCTCGCTGAACTGCTTGACCATCCACGAGATGATGCGCTCGTCGAAGTCCTCGCCGCCGAGGAAGGTGTTGCCCGAGGTCGCCAGCACCTCGTAGACGCCGTCGTTGATTTCGAGGATGGAGATGTCGAACGTGCCGCCGCCGAGGTCGTAGACGGCGATGCGCTCGCTCTCGCCGCGCCCGAGCCCGTAGGCGAGCGCCGCGGCCGTCGGCTCGTTGATGATGCGCTCGACCCGGAGGCCCGCTATCTTGCCCGCGTCCTTCGTGGCCTGGCGCTGCGTGTCGTCGAAGTAGGCGGGGACGGTGATGATGGCCTCCGTCACCGGCTCGCCGAGGAAGTCCTCGGCCGCGGCCTTCAGGCGCTGCAGGACGATGCCGGAAATCTCCTGCGGGCTGTAGACGCGCCCCTGCACCTGGATGCGCGCGTCGCCGTTCGACGCCTCGACTATCTCGAACGGCGAGGTCTCGCGCGCGCGCTCGACCTCCTCCTCCTTGTGCTTGCGGCCGATGAGCCGCTTGACGGCGTGGATGGTGTTGGCGGCGTTGGTCACGGCCTGGCGCTTGGCGATCTGGCCGACGAGGCGCTCGCCCTTGTCGGTGAAGCCGACGACCGTGGGGGTCGTGCGCCCGCCCTCCTTGTTAGGCACGATCTGCACCGCGCCGCCTTCGAGCACGGCGACGCAACAGTTGGTCGTTCCCAAATCTATTCCGACTACTTTGCCCATAGCTTTTCTCTCGTGACGGGGGAAAGGCGCCGGCCGCTGACGGCCGACGGTGGGGTTGGGGGGGTTGGAGGGTGGCGAGTCGGGCTCGTGACGGGCGCGGCGGCGGAAGGTCGGGCCGCCGCCGCGCCCGTCGTTAAATCGCTCACCCTCTGGTGGCTACTTTGACCATCGCGGGGCGCAGGAGCTTGTCGCCGAGGCGGTAGCCCCTCTGCATCTCCTGCGTGACGGTGTCGGGCTCGACCGCGGCGCTCTCCTCGGTGGCGACGGCCTCGTGGACGTGCGGGTCGAACAGCTCGCCGACGGTCGGGACGACCTCGACGCCGAGGCCCTCGAGGACGCCGCCGAGCTGGCGGTTGATCAGCTCGACGCCTTGCAGGAAGTGGCGGAACTCCTCGGACTCTTTAATCTCGACGACGCGCTCGGCGTCGAGCGCGCGCTGGAGGTTGTCGAGCACGGGCAGCAGGCGGCGCACGACCTCGGCGAGCGCGCGCTGGTAGGTTTCGGAGCGCTCGCGCTCGGTGCGCTTGCGGAAGTTGTCGAACTCGGCCTGCCGGCGCGCGAGCCGGTCGTTGAACTCCTGCCGCTCGTCCGAGAGCCTCTTCAACTCGCCCTGGACGCGCTTGAGTTCGGCGCGCGTGGCCAACAGCTCGGCCACCTCGGGGCCGGCCGGCCCGCCCGTCGCGGCGGCCGCGTCGGCGCGGCGCGCGGGGTCGGGCGACGCGCCGGAGGCCCCGCCGCCGCCCTCGCCCTCGGGGTTCGAGTGCGAGACGGTCGTGTCCTGGTCGTTGCGGCTGCGCGGCTGCTCGGACTGATCCGTGCTCCCGGCGGCGCCCGACTCGCCCGAGCCGGTCTCGCCGCCCTCGCCGTCCTCGATGCGGCGGCCCATCTCGGTCGCGTCGTCGTAGGAGGACTGGCGGCCCAGCTCGTCGGGCGTGAGCCCGCTGTCGTTCGACGCGCCGGACTCGGGCCGCGCGCCCCCCTCCTCGTCGCCGACGAAGCGCACGGGGATGCGGTTCGGCTTCCTTCCGCCCTTGTCTGCCATGTTCGATTGAGTCATCCCTCTGTCAGCCTTCCCCCGGGCCGAAGACGCCCCGGCCCGCGGTCAGGCGCGCGCCTCCTCGCGCAGCACGCGCTCGACGAGCCGCGCGATGTAGTTGACGGCGGCCATCGTCCGCGCGTATTCGAGCCGCATCGGCCCGACGACGCCCACGGCGCCCGCCACGAAGCCGTCGCCGACACGGTACGGCGCGGTGATGAGCGCGCACGAGCGCAGTTGCGGCGCGGCGTGCTCGCGCCCGATGACGACGTGGACGTCGCCGAAGACCGGCTCGCGCGCGATGCACTCGTTGAGAATCTTGACGAGGCGCGACTTGGCCTCGAAGGTGCGGAACAGCTCGCGCAGCCGTTCGACGTCGGAGAAGTCAGGCTTGGCGAGGATGTTCGACGCGCCGTCAATGTAGACGTCGCCCGTCTCGTCGTCGCCGCCGCCCTCGACCCCGCGCTCGAACAGCAGCACGGCGTTGCGGAGCAGGCGGTCGTAGAGCGCCTTCTCCTCGCCCATCAGCGCCAGCACCTCGGCGCGGATGGTCTGCAACGTCTTGCCCGAGAACTCCGCGTTGAGGTAGCGCGCCGCGGCGTCCAGCTCGTCGGCCGCCAGCGGCTCGTCTATGCGGATGATCTTGTTCTGGACGACGTTCGAGGCGAGCACCAGCACGACCAGGATGCGCCCGTCGGCGAGCGGCAGGAACTCTATGTGTTCGAGCCGGCTGTCGGCCACCGGCGGCGAGACGACGATGCCGACGTTCTCCGACATCTCCGAGAGGACGTGCGAGACGCGCTCCATCAGCCTCGCCGGGGTCTGCGCGCCGGCCTCGACGCCCAGCCCCAGCCCGCGGTCAATGGCCGAGATGTCTGCGCGCGACAGCCGCGCGTCGCCGACGAAGTGGTCAACGTAGAACCTGTAGCCCTTGTCGGTCGGGACGCGGCCGGCCGAGGTGTGCGGCTGCTCGACCAGCCCGTGCTCCTCCAGCTCGGCCATCACGTTGCGGATGGTGGCCGAACTCCACCCGGCGCCGCCGGCGAAACACCCGGAGATCGAGCGCGACGCCACGGGCTCGCCCGTCCGCAGGTGCTCCTTGATGATGGCGGCGAGCACGGCCTGGCCGCGGGCGTCGGGCGCCCACTCGGCTTGCGCGGGTAATGTCGAGGCTCGGATTGCCATTACTTCCGGGGACGGCGTGCGGGGCTGCAAAGGGGTTCGGGCGGAAGCCTGGAGGCCGCGGCGGGAGACGGCATGGCCCCGCACGGCCACCTTTAAATTGTTTACAGCCGCCACCGCGCACTGTCAAGAACTAAATTCCCGGCCACGCGGCGTCTCTGGGCTTGACCGCCTACGCCGCGACCCCTTCGAGTATAGCGGATTGCCGAAAACCCGCGCAAACGGCCGCCCGCGCCCGCGTCCCCCCGCCCGGGCCGCGCCCCTCGGAGCCCTTAACCGCTGAAATGGTAAGACTTACGCGGCCGTCTCGACAAACCTCTCACGCCTGCGGGGTTAAATCGTTGTGCTGTAAGAGATTGGGTCGGGGCCGTTTTGGGCGCCGCGGCGGCGCGGTCACAGGGGAAGTCGGCCATCTGCCGGCAAGCAAAAGGCTTAGCGGCGTGGCGGAAAGAGATGTTTGACGCCCCCCGCGGAAGCCTCTTAATATCGAGGCTCAAAGCTTAGGGTCACAGTTCCGACGGCGCCAACCGACTCGCGGCGGCTCCCGTAAGAAAAGCGGCGGTTCTCTTCGCAGGGTTACAAGCCATGCCCGACTCTCAACCACTGCTGGGCGCGCTCTTCGCCGAGGCGTTCCGCACGCTCGCGCCCAAGCGCCCCGTGCCCGAGGTGGACGTGCGTCACTACCCTTACGCGGGCTTGAACCACACCATCCGCCTGCGCTCGGGGCGCGTCTACGTGCGGCTGTCGGACATCTTCAAGGGGGCGCCGCCGAACGTGCAGAAGGCGCTGGCCTTCATCCTCGTCTCGAAACTCCTGCGCCGCCGCAGCGCGCCGCCCTACTACCAGAGGGTCTACCGCGACTACGCCTTCTCGCCCGAGGTGCTGCGCGCCTCGGACCTCGCGCGCCGCCAGCGCGGGCGCAAGGTCGTCTCGTCGGCGCAGGGCAGCGTCTACGACCTCGGACGGATGTTCCAGCGCTTGAACCAGCGCTACTTCGGAGGGGGGCTGGGGCAGCCGACGCTCACCTGGTCGCAGCGCCGCACGCGCACCATCCTCGGCCACCACGACGGCGTCCACGACACCATCGTCATCAGCAAGACGCTCGACTCCGAGAACGTGCCCGAGTGGTTCGTCGAGTACATCCTCTACCACGAGATGCTCCACATCAAGCACCCGGCGCGCCTCATCAACGGCCGACGCTACTACCACACGAAGGCGTTCCGCGCCGACGAGCAGCGCTTCCCGCGCTACCACGAGGCGCAGGACTGGCTCGACCAGGTCGTGCGCGAGCGCCGCACGCTGCGCGCCCGCGCGGCCTAGGAAGCGGCCCCGGCGGCGGGGCGTTCCCGGGCCAGCTTCGCCGTCCTTGCGCGCCGAAATTTTTTAGCGAACTTTCGCGGCGGGTGGTCGTTTAATCGCTCAGGAAGGTGGGCTCCTCCGGAAGAGCGGGCGGGCGACGCGAGACGACATCACTCCCTCCGATGTCCCTCAGTCTCCCGCCCGCTCTTTGGTCACGCGCGCTCCAAATTTTCTCACCCTCGTACGCGATTTCGGACTTCTTGACTCGCCCGCGGGCGCGTGCTAGCTTCCGCCTGCTTTTCAAACGCGAGACGGTCGAAGCGACACACAGGCGCGCGCCAGCCGCGCGGATTCAAGTGCGGCGCGCGGGGGCGGGCGGCCGCCCGGACCTCCGGCGGCCCCGCACAACACCGGAGGACCCTTCCACATGAGCGAGAAAGTTTTCAAAGGCGTCGAGATAGTCGGCACGTCCGACCAGAGTTTCAACCACGCCATCGAGGCGGCCGTCGGGCGCGCGCGCCAGACCCTGCGCGAGCTTTCGTGGTTCGTGGTCGAGGAGATGCGCGGCGGGCTCCAGCAGGGGCGGCTCGAATACCAGGTGACGCTGCGCGTCTTCTTCAGGCTCGAAGGGCAGGACGCGGCCGGCTCTGAAGGGACGCTCGTCTGACGCCGCCCGCGCTGGACAAAGGAGCGAGCCGGTCGCTAGACTAACGGGTTTGCGAAAGGCTCGCGGGAATCGCCTGTGCGGGCGGCCGGGGTTTTTCGCCCGTACGTAGCGAAATCCAAACGCATTCGGAGTCAGAAATTTTATGGCAATATCCGCGACCCAGATACGCAAGGGCATGGTCATCGTCTTCGAGGGCAAACCCTGCAAGGTGCTCGACGCGCGCCACCACACGCCCGGCAACCTCCGCGCGATGATGCAGACCAAGCTGCGCGACCTCCGCACCGGCTCCTCGTTCGAGCACCGCTTCCGCTCGGCCGACACGGTCGAGCGCGCGGCGATGGAGCAGCACGAGATGGAGTTCATGTACGCCGACGGCTCGCACTACCACTTCATGAACACCGAGAGCTACGAGCAGACGGCGCTCTCCGAAGAAGACCTCGGCGACATGGCGCAGTGGCTCCTGCCCGGCATGAGGATTCAGGCCGAGTACTACGAGGGCTCGCCCATCGGCATCGACCTGCCGCCCTCCATCGAGCTGACCGTCGTCTCGACCGAGCCGACGATGAAGGGCGCGACCGTCTCGAACGTCAACAAGCCGGCCAAGCTGGAGAACGGCGTCACCATCTCCGTCCCCCCCTTCGTCAACGAGGGCGACCGCATCCGCGTCGACCCCGTCGAAGGCCGCTACATGGAGCGGGCGAAGTAAACAGGTGTTGGGTGTTAGGTGCCGGGTGCTGGGTAAAAACTTAGTTCTAACCAGCACCCAGCACCCGGCGCCCAGCACCCAGCACCCATGTATTTCCTGTACAGCATCCTCCTCGGCATCGGCGTCCTTGCGCTGCTGCCGAGGTTTCTTTTGGACGCGGCGCGGCACGGGAAGTACGCGGCG
>DASVUF010000216.1:0-5662 GCA_036387195.1 Pyrinomonadaceae bacterium
CCCCCCCCCCCCCCCCCCCCCACGCCTACGCTGTCGGTGGCCCAAGTCACACTTGAGCCCGAGCGAGAGGGGCGGCCGTCAGGGGCGCAGGACGGGCGGCGCGGGCGCGTTGGGGCGCCGGGGCGGGTTGCGCCGCAACTCCTCCATGAGGTGTTTGACGGCGGCTTCGAGCGAGGGGTCTTCGCCGCGCGCGGTGGCGTCGGGGCGGTCAACGACCACGACGTCCGGGTCAACGCCCGTCCCCTCGACCGCCCAGTTGCCGGCGAGGTCGAGGAAGCGGAACGAGGGCGTCGAGAGGCTGGCGCCGTCGGCGAGCTGCGGGTTGCCCGAGAGGCCGATGAGCCCGCCCCACGTCGTCGTCCCGAAGATGCGCCCGAGCGAGCGCTCGCGGAAGTAGTAGGGCAGCGCGTCGCCGCCCGAGCCGGCGTAGCCGTTAACCAGCATCGCCTTCGGGCCCGCGTGCGCGAAGGCGGGCGTCGTCGTCAGCTCGATGCCGCGGCGCGCCCAGTAGTTGAGCGGCCGGCGCTCCAGCAGCTCTATCATGCGGTCGGGGATGAAGCCGCCGCCGTTGTAGCGGTCGTCAATGACGAGCGCGTCCTTGCCCGCCTGCGGGTAGAAGCCCTTGAACAGCTCGCGGTTGCCCTCGACCGCCGTGTTCGGCGCGTGGATGTAGCCGACGCGCCCGCCCGACAGGCGTTCGACGAGCGCGCGGCGCGACTGCACCCAGTCGAGGTAGCGCAGGTTGGACTCGCTCCTGACGGGACGCACGCGCTCCTCGCGCGCGCCCGCCGCGTCGGGTCGGTCGCTCAGCGTGAGCGTGACGACGCGCGCCGCCTTGCCTTCGAGCAGCTCGTAGAAGTTTTTGACGCCGCGCGTCGTGCGGCCGTCCACGGCGAGGATGAGGTCGCCGGCCTTCGCGCGCACGCCCGGCTCGGTCAGCGGCGAGCGGAAAGACTCCTGCCAGTTCTCGCCGGGGAAGATTCTGGCGATGCGGTAGTAGCCCGACGGGTCGGGCGTTATCTCGGCCCCGAGCAGGCCGCCGTCGGCGCGCGCCACGCGCGGCGGGTCGTCGCCGCGCTCGGCGTAGACGTGGCCGGCCATCAGCTCGCTGCCCATCTCGGTGAGCAGGAAGGTGAAGTCCTCGCGGTCGGCGACGTAGGGGACGAGCGCGCCGTACTTGTCGCGCACCGCGCGCCAGTCGACGCCGTGCAGGTTCGGGTCGTAGAACCAGTCGCGCATCGTCCGCCAGGCGTCGTTGTACATCTGCGCCCACTCGGCCTTCGGGTCGAGCTTCATCGTCATGCCTTCGAGTTTGACGAGGCCGGCGTCCGCCTTCTGCCCCGGCGCGAGCGGCGCGACGCCGTAGTTGTCGCGCGCCTGGAAGACGATGTGCTTGAGGCCGGCGGCGAGGTCATACTCCTGTATGCCCTCGATGATGTTCTGCTCGGCCTTCGCCTCGATGTTGTAGAGCGAGAGGCGGCCGGGGCCGGCCAGGTAGAGCACGCCCTCGTTCGTCGCCGAGAGGTGGCGGTAGTTGCTGTTCGGGACGGGGATGGCGCGGACGCGGTTCTCGAAGCCCGCGAAGTCAATGCGGACGTTGACGCCGCCCGGCGCCGCAAGCGCGGCCGGGGTCGGCGTGGTTTGCGCGGCCGGGGTCGGGGTGGCCTGCGCCGCGGCCGCGTCCTGCTGCGGCTGCTGGCCGCCGCCGGGCTGCTGCTGGCCGCCCTGCGGCTTCCCGCCCTGCGCTGGCGGCTGCTGCGCGGGGTTGGGCGGCGGCGTCAGCGGGCGCTCGCTCGTCTTGGCGCGCTCCTCGTCGCTCGCCGGCAGGAAGAGCGCGGGGCCGTCGGCGGCGAGCAGGCCGACGTAGACGCGCGTCGGGTTGGTGTAGAGGTAGTTGAACTCGAAGCCGCTGAAGGTCAGGTTGAAGTCGCGGTTCGAGAGGAAGTAGAGGTAGCGCCCCTTGGGGTCGAAGACCGGCTCGGTGTCGCTCGTCATCCCGCCCGTCAGCCGCTCGGCCTTGCTCGACGCGAGCGAGTAGACCCAGATTTCGGACATCTGGTTGGCGCCCAGCTTCGCGTAGGCGAGCCAGCGCGAGTCGGGCGCCCAGTTGTAGCTGGTGATGTCGTTGCGCGTCCCGCGGTCGACGTCGGTCGTCCGCCCCGTGGCCACGTCCACGACGCGGAGCCGCTGCTTCTTGTCGCCGTAGGCGAGCAGGCGGCTGTCGGGCGACCAGACGGCCGGGTAGCGCCACACGTCGCCGTCGGTCGTCACGCGCCGCTCCTGCCCCGTCCCGTCCGAGGGGCGCACGTAAATCTCGTACTCGCCCGAGCGGTCGGAGAGGTACGAAACCCAGCGGCCGTCGGGCGACCACGCGGGCGCAAGCTCCCTGACGCCCTGCGAGTCTGTGAGGTTGCGCACCTCGCCCTCCTTGGCCGGCGCGGTGTAGACGTCGCCGCGCGCGCCGAACAGCGTCCGCGCGCCGCTCGGCGAGATGGAGAAAGTCTCGACGTTGTCCTTGACGTTGCGGAAGTAGGGCACCGTCTCGGGGAAGTCGCCGAAGACGCGGATGGGCACGCGCTCCTCCTTGCCCGTCCGCGCGTCGAGGCGGTAGACGTAGCCGCCCGCCTCGTAGACCAGCGAGTCGCCCGAGCCCGACGGCCAGAGCACGTCGTAGTCGGTGTGGTTCGTCACCTTCCGCGTCCGCTTCGTCCGCGTGTCGTAGGCGAAGACGTTCATCGTCCAGTCGCGGTCTGAGACGTAGAAGACGGTGTCGCCGAGCCAGACGGGCAGCATGTCCTGCGCGCGCGTGTCCGTGATCTGCTCGGCCGTGTTGGCCTTCAGGTCGTAAATCCAGACGTCGGGCGACTGGCCACCGCGGTAGCGCTTCCAGCCGCGGAACTCGTTCGAGATGGGCGTGAAGGCGACGCGGCCGCCGTCGGGCGAGTAGCTGACGCCGCCCGCCTCGGTGATGGCGAGCGGCTGCTCCGCGCCGCCCTCGGCGGGGACGAGGTAGGGGCGCCCCAGACGGTCGCTCTGCGGGACGCGGTGGGCGCGGAAGACGACGTGGCGGCCGTCCGGCGTCCAGCCGAGCACGCGGTTGTCGTAGCCGCCGCGCGGCGGCAGGTTGGCCACGTCGTTGTAGAAGGTGAGCTGGCGCGGCTCGCCGCCCTCGGCCGGGATGACGAAGACCTGGCGCGTCCCGCCGTACTGGCCGGTGAAGGCTATCCAGCGGCCGTCGGGCGAGAACTTCGGGAAGAGTTCGAGCCCGGGGTGCGAGGTCAGGCGGCGCGCCGTCCCGCCCGCGGCCGCGACCGTCCAGACGTCGCCCGCGTAGACGAAGGCTATCTGGCCGCCGTTGATGTCGGGGTAGCGCAGCAGCCGCGCGAGGTCGTCGCCGCGCCTCGCCTGCGCCGGCGCGGGCGACGCCAGGCAGAGCAGCAGCAGGGCGGCGAGTAAGAAAGACCTGTACATCGGTTCTGACTCCTTGGAGGGCGGTTGAGCTGTAAAAGGCTTTGGCACGAGTGTGTCGGGTTGATTATACCCGAGCGCGGGCGAAAAGGTTTCCGACCCTTACGACTTCGCGCCCCGGTCTGCTAAAGTATCCGCCATCCCGCTCAACATTTTCGGAGGTGAAGCTTGAGAATCCTGTTTGCCCTCGCCTTGACGGCGCTCGTCGGCTCGAACCTCTTGGCGCAGACTTCGGGGCGGAGGCCCGCGGCGGCCGGCCCGCTGCCGGCGGGCTACTGGCCCGAGGAGAAGAGCGGCGCGCTGCTCGAAAAGATGGGCGAGGCGCGTCTCGCCCCCGACACGTCGCACCTCTCCGAGGGGGAGCGCCGCGCGACGGCGAAGCTCATCGAGGTCGGCAAAATCTTCCAGACGGTCTACGAGGAGCAGCGCCACGGGCGCGCGGCCGAGTCCTACGCGGCGCTCGTCGCGCTCGACCGGCGGCTCGGCTCGCCCGCCTCGACGCGCAACCTGCTCACGCTCTACAGGCTCTTCCAGGGGCCAATCGGGACGACGCTCGACAACAAGCGCGAGCCCTTCCTCCCGGTCGAGCTGAGCGCGCCCGGCGCCGCCATGTACGACGGCGCGACCAAGGAGGAGGTGGAAGCCTTCCTCGCCGCGCACCCCGACAGGCGCGAACGAATCCTCGACCAGCGCACGGCCGTCCGCCGCGCGACGGCCGCCAACCTGCGGCGCGACCTCGACGCGCTCCGGCGGCATCCCGCGCTCGACGCGCTGCACCCGGGGCTGCGCGCCGAGCTGGAGCGGTCGCTCGCCCGGCCGGACGCCAAGTCCTTCTACGCCGTCCCGTACGCGGTCGCGTGGGCCGACGAGATGGCGCGCTCGCACGCGCTACTGAACGAGGCGGCCGACGCCGTCGAAAAGGACGACTGGGAGTTCGCGCGCTACCTGCGCAACCGCGCGCGCGATTTGCTGACGAACGACTACGAGTCGGGCGACGCCGCGTGGGTCACGGGCCACTTCAAGAACCTCAACGGCCAGATAGGCTCCTACGAGACGTACGACGACTCGCTCTACGGCGTGAAGACCTTCTACTCGCTCAACGTCCTGAGCAACCGGCGCGAGGAGACCGAGCGGCTGCGCGCGGCGATGAAGGGCCTCCAGGCGTTGCAGGACTCTCTGCCCTACAAGTTCGAGCGGCGCGTGCGCGAGGAGATTTCCGTCGGCGCCTACGACGTGGTGGCCGACTTCGCGCAGTCGCGCGGCGGCAACACCGCCACCATCCTCCCGAACGAGGCGTACATCGGCCGCCGCTACGGCCGCACCATCATGCTGCGCGCCAACATCATGCGCAGCCCCGAAATCTTCGAGGGCACGAGCGCCTCGACCTGGGAGGCGTCCGTTGACCCGCGCCACGCGGGGGAGCTGACCTCCGAGGGCAACTTCTACCGCACGCTCTGGCACGAGGTCGGCCACTACCTCGGCGTGGACGTGACGAAGGACGGCCGCGACCTCGACGCCGCCCTCCAGGACGACGCCGACCTGCTCGAAGAGATGAAGGCCGACCTCGTCTCGCTCTTCGTCGCCGAGGCGCTCCGCAAACAGGGCTACTACACGGACGCGCAGCTTCGCGCCGTCTACGCGAGCGGGGTGCTGCGCGTGCTCCAGAACAACCGGCCGCGGCGCGACCAGCCGTACCAGACGATGCAGCTCATGCAGTGGAACTACTTCCTCGAGAACGGGCTGCTCTCGTTCGACCGCGAGTCGAAGCGGCTGCGCGTCAACTACGACAGGTATCACGACGTGGCGGGCAGGCTGCTGGCGCGCGTCCTCGAAGTCCAGCACCAGGGCGACAAGGCCGCGGCCGACCGCTTCATCGAGCAGTACGCGCGCTGGGACGAGGAGCTGCACGGCGCCGTCGCCGCGGGCATCCGCGCGCGCCAGCGCCACCGCTTCCGCCTCTTCAAGTACGCCGCGCTCGGCGAGTGAGGGCGGCCGCGGAAGTCCGGCCCTATTGGTTCTGTACTAGGGGAAGACGTTCGGGAGCGTGGGAGGCAGGGAGATTTTATGGAAGACTTTTTCGCCGAGAGGGGGCTGCCGGAGCTGGAGCGGCGCGGGCTGCCGCGCATCGCCGCGCCGCCGAAGCTGGTGGCGGCCGTGGACAACCTGACGCGGCACGAGATGCTCGGCACGGCCG
>DASVUF010000217.1:0-34389 GCA_036387195.1 Pyrinomonadaceae bacterium
CCGCCGGCCTCCCTGCGCCTTGCGCCCGGCCGTACTGAACCGGCGCGGGCGCGGCCGGCGTGTAGTGGATGTCGGCGCCCGGGCCCAGCGGCAGACCCGCCAGGTACCAGACGATGAGGAGCAGCGTCCAGAGGACGAAGAACGTCACCGAGTAGGGCAGCATCGTCGCCATCACCGTCCCGATGCCGGCGCGCTTGTCGTAGCGCTGCGCGAAGGCGACGACCAGCGGGAAGTACGACATCAGCGGCGTGATGATGTTGGCGACCGAGTCGCCGACGCGGTAGCCGGCCTGCGTCAACTCGGGCGAGTAGCCGAGCAGCATGAACATCGGCACGAAGACCGGCGCCATCACCGCCCACTTCGCCGACGCGCTCCCCAGGACGAGGTCGAGGAGCACGGTCACGACGACGAAGCTGATGATGAGCGGGACGCCGCCTATCCCCGACGCCTGCAACAGCTCCGCCCCCTTGACCGCGGTGATGACGCCGAGGTGCGTCCAGTTGAAGAAGGCCACGAACTGCGCGGCGAAGAAGGCGAGCACGAGGTAGAGCGCCATCGTCGCCATCGCCTTCTCCATCGCCTTCATCACGTCGCTGTCGCTGCGGATGGTCCCCGCGCCGACGCCGTAGGCCAGGCCGATGAGCGCGCCGCCGAAGAAGATGATGGCCACGATGCCCCGCAGGAAGGGCGAGTCGAGGACGCCGCCCGTCTTCAGGTCGCGCAGGAACCCGCCCTCCGGCACGAGCCCGGCGAGGATGACGCCGACGAGCGCCAGCGCCGCGACGAGCGCGCACCAGAGCCCGCGCTTCTCGGCGGCGCTCAGCTCCTTCAGCTCCTCCGGCTTCTCGTCGCCCGTGTACTCGCCGAGGCGCGGCACGATGACCTTCTCCGTGATGAACGTCCCCGAGAGCACGATGACCACGGCCGACGCCGCCGCGAAATAGTAGTTGGCCGCCGCCGTGACGACGTAAGGCTTGTCGAGGATGCGCGCGGCCTCCTGCGTGATGCCCGCCAGCAGGGGGTCGGTCGGCCCCAGAAGGAAGTTCGCGCAGAAGCCGCCCGACACGCCCGCGAAGGCGGCCGCGAGCCCCGCCAGCGGGTGCCGCCCCACGGCCAGGAAGATCATCGCGCCCAGGGGGATGACGAGCACGTAGCCCACGTCGCTCGCCATGTGCGACAGCACCCCCGCGAAGACCACCACCATCGTCAGCAGGCGGCCCGGGGCCGACAGCACCACGGCGCGCAGCGCCGCCGAGATGAGCCCGCTGCCCTCGGCCACGGCGATGCCGAGCATCGCCACGAGCACCGTGCCGAGCGGCGCGAAGCCGGTGAAGTTCGTCACCAGCGAGGTCAGTATGCGGTGCAGCCCCGCGACCGTCAGAAGGCTCTCGGCCCTGATGACCTCTTTCGTCCCGGGGTGGACGACCGAGACGCCCACCCAAGACGTGACGGCCGAGAGCAGGACGACCAGCACGGCGAGGATGACGAACAGCGTCGCCGGGTGCGGCAGGATGTTGCCCGCCCTCTCGATGGCCCCGAGGAAGCGGTTCAACAGGGAGTCTTTGGCGACGCCCGCGGTCGCTTCGTCAGCTATGGCTTTCAAGTTTGTCCCCCAGAGGGCGGCTCGCCCGGGCGGGCGGCGCGCAGGATACACGGCCTCCCTAGAGATGCCGTTCGGCGGGCCGACAGTTCGCCGCTCCCGCAAGCATCACCGCCGCCGGCCCCGGGGTCAAGCCGCGGCGCGCGCGCACGCCGGACGCGAAGAGGCCGGCGCGACGGGTTGTTCGCCCGTCGCGCCGGCCTCTTTCGGTTACTTCCCCGCTACTTCAAGGCGGCGCGGAGGCCGGCGAGAATCAGGTAGATGACGGCGAGGGTGACGGCCACCTTGATGAGCAGGACGGCCAGCTTGACGACCACGCCGATGACGCCCGCCGCGGCGCCGGCCACCAGCCCGGCCGCCGCGAAGACGAGCGGGACGCCGACGACGAAGACGAACAGCCCCAGCAGGATGATTCCGACTATACGTAACATATCTTTCGTGTCCTTCATAAACTCACCTCGAAAACCGGCCGCGCCCCGATGAATTTTTCTTAATGCCGGGCGGCGGCTCGCCTCCCTATACGAAGGCCCCCGCGGGCGCGTTCCGTCCAAGATTTTACACTTTTTTACAAATCCGTCTCTCACAATTTTGTCACCGCCGCCGCCGCCCCGCCCGCCGGTTTTGTGCTAAGCTTTCCCGCAGTTCTCCTGAACAAAATTCGACGGGGCTTTGCGGCGCGCGAACCCGGCCGGCGACTCGGGCCGAGCCGGCGCGCCCGCCCGAGGCCCCGGTGGAGTGTGTGAGCCATGCCGCGCCGCGCAAGCGAGAGTCTCTTCGACGACGAGCCGGAGGCCGACGTGCCGCCGCCGGACTTGAGCGCCCCGCTGGCCGAGCGCATGCGGCCCCGCGCGCTCGAAGAGTACGTCGGCCAGCGCCACCTCGTCGGCGAGGGGCGTGTACTGCGCCGCGTCATCGAGGGCGGCGGGCTCCTGCCCTCGCTCATCCTCTGGGGCGGGCCGGGCACGGGCAAGACGACGCTGGCGCGGCTGCTCGCGCAGCGTGACGGCTCGCGCTTCGTCGCGCTGTCGGCGGTCTTCTCGGGCGTCAAGGAGGTGCGCGCCGCCATCACCGAGGCGCGCGAGGATAAGCGGCGCGGGCGGCGCACGACGCTCTTTATTGACGAGATTCACCGCTTCAACAAGGCGCAGCAGGACGCGCTGCTGCCCGCGGTCGAGGACGGCACGGTCACCCTCATCGGCGCGACGACCGAGAACCCCTCGTTCGAGGTCATCGGCGCGCTGCTCTCGCGCAGCCGCGTCCTCACGCTCGAACCTTTGGGCGAGGAGGACGTCGTCTCGCTGCTGCGCCGCGCGCTCGAAGACGCGGAGCGCGGGCTCGCCCCGCTCAGGCCGCAGTTCGCGGACGAGCTGCTGACGCGCATCGCGCGCGCCGCGGCCGGCGACGCGCGGGTCGCGCTGACCGCGCTGGAGTCCTCCGTCGAGGCGACCGAGCCGGACAAGAAGGGCGTCCGCCGCGTGACCGAGGAGACGGTCGTCGAGGCGCTGGGGCGCGCGCGCTACGCCTACGACAAGGGCGGCGAGGAGCACTACAACCTCGCCTCGGCGCTCATCAAGTCGCTGCGCAACTCGGACGCCGACGCCGGCCTCTACTGGCTCGCGCGGCTCATCGAGGGCGGGGCCGACCCGGTCTTCATCGCGCGCCGGCTGTGCATCCTCGCCTCGGAAGACGTCGGGCTCGCCGACCCGCAGGCGATGGTGCAGGCCGCCGCCGCCGCGCAAATCACGCAGCTCATCGGGCTGCCCGAGGCGCTCTACCCGCTCTCGCAGGCGACCATCTACCTGGCGCGCGCGCCGAAGTCGAACGCCGTCAAGCGGGCCTACATGGCGGCGGCCGAGGACGCCGCCGAGACGGCGCGCGAGCCCGTGCCGCTGCACCTGCGCAACGCCGTCACGCCCCTGATGAGGCGACAGGGCTACGGCAAGGGCTACCGCTACGCGCACGACGACCCGGCCGCCGGCCGCGAGATGGCCTGCCTGCCCGAGGGGCTGCGCGGGAAGAAGTATTGGGAGGGAGAGGAAAGGACCGAGGACTGAGGGCCGGGGACCGAGTGTTGACAGGCATCCTGCCTCCCACTCGGTCTTCAGTCCTCAGTCCTCAGTCCTCAGTCGTATGAACACACAGAAGTCAGACAAGGAGCTGGCGTTCCTGCACGACCTGTACGTGGCGACCGACTGGGGCGAGCGGTTCGCGGGGCTGGTGGACGAGCACGTCCAACTGCCGAAGGAGGGGCGCGCGCTCTACGTCGTTTCAGGGACGGGCGGGCACGCGCTGGAGCTGGCGGCGCGCGGCGGCGCGGCGCTGGAAGTCCTGGGCGTGGACGAGAGCGAGGAGCAGGTGGAGCTGGCGCGCGCCAAGGCCGCGGCGGTCGAGGGCGCGGGCGTCGAGTTCCGCCGCGGGCAGCTCGAAGCGCTCGCGTTCGAGGACGAGCAGTTCGACCTCGTCGTCGGCGACGCCTCGCTCGTCGCGCCCGAGCGGCTGCCCGAGGTGCTGGCGGAGATGGCGCGCGTGGCCGCGCCGGGCGCGACCGTCTCGCTGAGCGTCGCCACGTCTTCGAGCTTCGGCGAGTTCTTCTCGGTCTTCTGGGAGGCGCTGGCCGGGGCGGGCTACGACGAGCAGGCGGCGGGCGTCGCCTCGCTCATCGGCGAGCTGCCGACCGTCTCGGAGGTCGAGTCGCTGGCGCGCGCCGAGGCGCTGGAAGGCGTCGCGTCGTGGACGAGCATCGAGGAGTTCACCTTCCCCACGGGGCGCGAGTTCCTGGCCGCGCCGCTGGTGCAGGACTTTTTGCTCGGGCGCTGGCTCGACCTGCTGCCCGACGACGACGCGCGCGGGGGCGTGCTCGAAGCGGTCGAGCGCATCATAGACGACGACCGGTGCGAGGGCGACTTCACGCTCTCGGTCAAGGCGACCATCGTCGTCGGCCGCAAGGCGGAGTGAAGTGAGGGCGAAGCAAGAAGGGCGGAAATGAAGGGTGAGGGGCGGCGCCCCCTTCACCCTTCAATTTTCTCCCCCGCTTTTCGCCCACTCTAGCGGGGCTTGTCGGCGGTGAACTTGTCGGACGTCAAATCGTCCTGGCGCGCGTGCTCGCCCTCGCGGAGCTGCTCGCGGCGGGCGTCGGCCAGCTCGCGCTCCGACTCGGCGGCCGTCGAGGAGCCGCCCTCGCCGATGCCCTTCTTGAACTCGTTGATGCTCTTGCCCATGCCGCGCGCGAGCTGCGGCAGACGCGAGCTGCCGAAGAGCAGCAGCAGGATGACGAGGATGATGATCAGTTCCGTGATTCCGATGTTAGGCATGATGAATCCTTCCGGCCGGCCGCCCGGCCCGCGCCCGCCGGGGCGTGGCTGTCGGCGCGCGCCTCAGTTATCGCCGCCGCCCGACTCGTAGAAAAGGTACTTGCGCCAGGTCAGGTCGGCGCGGCCGATGAAGCGCATGATCTGGCGGTTGACGTGCAGCGAGAAGGCGCGCGGCCTGCGGAAGAGGTGCATCCGCGCCTCCTCCGGCGTGCGGCTCCCCTTCTGGTGGTTGCACTTCTTGCAGCACGCGACCAGATTATCCCACGTTGACTCGCCCCCGCGCGAGCGCGGGAAGACGTGGTCGAGCGTCAGCTCCGACGGCGGGAACTGCCGCCCGCAGTACTGGCACGTCGAGTGGTCGCGCAGCAGGATGTTCTTGCGCGACAGCGAGCGGCTCTTGTACGGGATGTGAATGTACTCGACGAGCCGGATGACCGACGGCGCGTGCATCGTGATGCGCGCCGAGTGGAGCATGTGGCCGTTGTGCTCCTCCATCCGCGCGATGCCCTTGAAGATCATCACCACGGCGCGCCGCTCCGTGCAGACGTTCACCGGCTCGAAAGAGGCGTTCAGGACTAAAACGCGTCCAGTCATCTTGAACCGAGATATTACGTGACGGGGAGAAGCGGTGACAAGGGGAGAGGCCGCGCCCGCGGGCGGCGCCCCGCGAGCCGCGAAGGAGGCCCGCCCGGCCGCGGCTCGCGCCCCGCGGCTCACGACTTGAACCCGTCCGTCGCCGAGATGAGCTCGTGGATGATGCCCGGCTCGCCGGCGGAGTGGCCGGCGTCGGCGACGACGCGGAAGTCCGCCTCGGGCCAGGCGCGGTGCAGGTCCCAGGCGCTGCGGACGGGGCAGACCACGTCGTAGCGCCCCTGGACGATGACGGCCGGGATGTGGCGAATCTTGCCGACGTTTTCGATGAGGTAGTTCTCGGTCGGCAAGAAGGCGTTGTTAGTGAAGTAGTGGCACTCGATGCGCGCGAAGGCGAGCGCGAAGGTCGGGTCGTCGAACTTCTCTATCATCGCGTAGTCGAACAGCAGCTTCGACGTGCTCCCCTCCCACACGCTCCACGCGCGTGCGGCCTCGACGCGCGTCGCCTCGTCCTCGCTCGTCAGCCGGCGGTGGTAGGCGCCGACGAAGTCGCCCCGCTCCGCCTCGGGGATGACCTTCTCGTACTCCTCCCACACGTCCGGGAAGAGCCAGTTCGCGCCCTCCTGGTAGAACCAGCGAATCTCCTTCGGCCGGCAGAGGAAGATGCCGCGCAGGCAGAGCGAGCGCACGCGGTCGGGGTGCGTCTCGGCGTAGGCGAGCGAGAGCGTGCTGCCCCACGAGCCGCCGAAGACGTGCCAGCTCTCGACGCCGAGCCGCACGCGCAGCTTCTCGATGTCCTCGACCAAATCCCAGGTGGTGTTCCCCTCCAGCTCCGCGTGGGGCGTGCTCTGCCCCGAGCCGCGCTGGTCGAAGAGCACGACGCGGTAGGCCGCCGGGTCGAAGTAGCGCCGGTAGTCCGGGATGAGCCCGCCGCCGGGGCCGCCGTGCAGGAAGACGACGGGCTGGCCGTCGGGGTTCCCGCACTGTTCGTAGTAGATGTTGTGGACGGGCGAAACCTGGAGCCGCCCGGCGTCGAAGGGCTCGATGGCGGGGTAGAGAGTCTTCATGCCGGCCATCATACAAAGATTGCCGCCCGCAGGCCAGAGGGCGTCCGCGCGGCCGCGCGCCGAACGCCTTGACAAGGCGCGGCCTTGACGTAGAATAGCCGCCTCCGAACCAGGGGCCGGCACTAAGAAGGCGCGCGCGCCCACCCTCGCGCCGCAAGCGTCCGCCCCCGTCAACACGCACGACCTCGCCAAAGGTCTGGAGGAAACCTACATGAGAAGCAGAAAGCTCAACGCCCTCGGGCTCGTCCTGGCGCTGTCGCTCGCGTCGCTCTCGTTCAAGTGCGGCTCGGAGCCAGACGGGACGGTCAACCCGCTGCGCGACGCCGCGCGCGCCGCCGACGCCATCGCCAAGTCCGTCGGCGAGATGAACGAGGTCAAGCGCGAACTGGCGCGGCAGGGCAAGCTCACCTCGGCCGAGGAGCTGAGGCTCACGCAGCAGTTGCTCCGCCTCAACACCGCCGACAGGGCGCTCGTCAACAGGCTCAAGTCGCTCAACTCCGCCCCGGACGCCGGCGGGCGGGCGCAGCTCATGACCATGTTCGACGAGCTGACCGCGGCGTTCGACGACCTGAACGCCAACGGGGTGCTCAGCATCGGCGACCAGGGCACGCGCGACCGTCTGGGCGTCATCGTCTCGACCATCCGCAGCTCCTTGCAAATCATACGGGCGTTCGCCGACGCCAACCCCGGCCCCGGCGTGAACACGAACACGAACGCGAACGCGAACTCGAACGCCAGCCCGACCCCCTGAGCCGCCGGCGGGACTCGCGGCGCGCCGACACCCGGACGGACGACCCCTGGAGGTGAAACATGAACTTCGTCACGCTTATCTCACAGCTTCTACCCCTCTTGTCGAACATCGCGCCCGGCGCGGGGGGGCAGGCCGCGCTGCTCGCGAGCGCCGCGGCCAACATCATCGCCTACATCCAGCAGCAGAAGAACCTGACGACCGAGCAGATACTCGAACGCGCCGGCGTGCAGCTCGACCTCAACGAGATAGAGCTGCTCAAAGACCTCGCCCGCCTGCAAGGCAGCCCCGGCGGCGGGGGCGGGGGCGGGCGGTAGCGGGCCGGCGGCGCGTCGTCATAGCGCCCGCGCGGCCGTCAGCACGTAGACCTCCAGCGCGCCCGCTTCGAGCAGCGCCCGCGCGCAGGCCGAGGCGGTCGCGCCCGTCGTCAGCACGTCGTCCACGAGCAGCACACGCTCGCCGCGTACGAGGCGCGGGCGCGCGACGTTGAATGAGCCTTCGACGCTCTCGCGCCTGGCGCGCGCGTCCATCCCGGCGCGGTGTCGCGCGCTGTGCGCGGCGCGCGCGAGGCTCCACGCGTCGAGCCGCAGCCGCCCGCCGCCGCGCGCGAGCGAACGTGCGAGCAGCGCCGCCTGGTTGAAGCCGCGCTCGCGCTCGCGCGAAGGGTGG
The DNA here is from genome assembly GCA_036387195.1 of Pyrinomonadaceae bacterium. GTDB lineage: Bacteria > Acidobacteriota > Blastocatellia > Pyrinomonadales > Pyrinomonadaceae > QHXN01. The sequence continues at coordinate 7,987 of DASVUF010000217.1, forward strand.
AGCGGCACGGGCACGGCGAGCGTCGCCGAGTCGAGCGGCGGCCGCGCGGCCGTCTCGCGGAGCAGCCGCGCGAGCCGCGGCGAGACGTGCGGCTCGCGCTTCAACACCAACACCGCCGCCCTCAGCGCGCCCTCGTAGAGCCCGCAGGCGCGCGCCGCCGTGAAGGCTTCCGCGTCGCAGCGGCGGCAGCGCGCCGACGGCCGCCCCCCCTCCGACACTTCCCCGCCCGCCAGCGCCCCGCACTTCGAGCACAAAGTCTCGCCGCCCGCGAAGACGCGCGTCGCCGCCCAGCACGCGCCGCACGCCGGCCAGTCCGCGCGCCGCTCGACGCCGCGCGCGCCGCACGCCGCGCACGCCTGCGGGTAGACGAGCGCCATTGCCGCGTCGCAGAGCGTTTCGAGTCCGCCTTTGAGCAACATTTCGGCTTCGAGAGACACTTCGGAAAAGCACGGCCGGGTCGGCCGCGAAAGTGTCGGAGGGAAAGCTCTAGGTTCGGGAGGCGGGCGGCCGGTGGCGGCGGCGCCCGGCCGAGAATCTACCACAAAAGCCCGAGCCCCCGCCGCAGGAAATCTCCCGCGGCGGGGGCTCGGGCTTTTTAAAACCGGCGCGCGGCCCGTCAGTCCTCGTCCTCGTTGAGCAGCCCGCGCTCCTGCAAGTCCTGGCACTTGAGGCAATAGCGCGTCCACGGCACGGCGTCGAGCCGCTTCTCGGCGACCGGCTCGGCGCAGTTGGCGCACTCGCCGTACTCGCCGGCCTCGACGCGCGCCAGCGCCTCGTCTATCAACTGCAAAAGCTTCCGGTCGTTGGCCGACATCGAGATCAGAAGCTCCTTGGTGTAGGCGTTGGCCGCCATGTCGGCCGGGTCCTGTGTGGCCTCCAGGTCGCGCTCGCGGCTCGACATCTCGGCCTCGGTCACCTGGCTGAACAGCGACTCGCGGCGCGCCAGCAGCCGGTCGCGGTACGCCTTCGTCTTCCTCTTATCCATTCGTTTCTGCGCTCCTCCTCTAAACCCTGCTTGTCTAAGGCCTGTCAATACGCTTTTCGCGGGCGAGGCGTTTCAAACCCGCCCGCCGATTTCTCACTTCTGATACGGCAGCCCGCGCGCGATGGTGTACGCGCGGTAGAGCTGCTCCGCCAGGACGACGCGCGCCATCTCGTGCGTCAGCGTCAGCCGCGAGAGCGACCAGCGCAACTGCGCGCGGCGCCTCACCTCGTCCGAGACGCCGAGGTGGCCGCCCACGACGAACGCCGCCTCCTTCACAGACTGCCCCTGCCACGCCTCGATCTGCGCGGCCAGCTCCTCGGAGCTCCAATGGACGGCGCCGGACACGTCGAGCAGGACGGTCAGAGCATCAGATGCCAAAGCACCCAGTATGCGTTTGCCCTCCTCGTCCAGGCACGCGCGCGGGTCTTCCGCCGCGGACTCGCGCACCTCCGTCACCTCGCACCGCGCGAAGCGCGAGAGCCGCTTCAGGTAGTCCGCCGCGAGCGCCCGCAGCCGCTCGTCCCGCGTCTTCCCCACCCAGATGAGCCGCAGACGCATAAGCGCGGGGGCCGGGGGCGGGAGGGCGAAGGTCGAAAGCCGGGCCGCCGTCCGCCGGCCCTCCCCGCGCCCCGCCGCCCTCCCGCCTTCAGCCCTTCTTCTCCCTCGCCAGCCTCTCGTAGAGGTTCTTCCGGCTGATGCCGAGGACGCGCGCCGCCTCGGACTTGTTGCCGCGCGAGGAGGCGAGCACCTCGCGGATGTATTCGGCCTCCAGCTCGGCGAGCGTCGGGCGGCGCGCCCGTCGCCCGTCGGCGGAGGCGGCGGCGCGCACCGACTCGGGCAGGTCGCCCGCGCCGAGCGCCTCGCCCTCGGCGACGATGACCGCGCGCTCGACGACGTTGGCCAGCTCGCGGACGTTGCCGGGGAAGTCGTAGGCCGCCAGCGCCGAGAGCGCCGCCGGGTCGAAGCGGCGCGCCGCCCGCCCGTGCTTCGCGGCGTAGGCGGCGAGGAACTTTTCGGCCAGCGGCCCCACGTCCTCGCGCCGCTCGCGCAGCGGCGGGACGTGTATGCGCACGACGTTGAGGCGGTAGAAGAGGTCTTCGCGGAAGGCGCGCCGCCGCACGGCGTCGTCCAAATCCACGTTCGTCAGCGCCAGCAGCCGCGCGTCCACGCGCACCGTCCGCCGCCCCCCCAGCCGCTCGAACTCGCGCCGCTCGATGACGCGCAGGAGCTTGGCCTGCGCGTCGCGCGAGAGGTGCGCTATCTCGTCGAGCACGAGCGTGCCCTTGTGCGCGGATTCGAGGCGGCCGGGCTTGGCCGCGGTCGCGCCCGTGAACGCGCCGCGCTCGTAGCCGAACAGCTCGGCCTCCAGCAGCTCGGCCGGCAGCGCCGCGCAGTCAATCTTGACGAACGGCCCGGCGGCGCGCGCGCTCTCGGCGTGGAGGAAGAGGGCGAGGGCGTCCTTGCCCGCGCCCGACTCGCCGGTGACGAGGACGTTGGCGTCCGTCGCGGCCACGCGCCCGGCGAGGCGGAGCGCCTCGCGCATCGCCTCGGAACGCGCGACCAGCTCAATCATCTCTCGTCTCTGGGGGGGCCGCCGGCGCCCGGGGGCGGCGGCGGCTCCGGCGGCAGCGGCAGCCGCGCCGCGTCGCGCCAGAGGCGTTCGAGGTCGTAGAAGCGGCGCGACTTCTCCTCGAAGACGTGGAAGATGAAGTCGCCGTAGTCGAGCAGCACCCACTCGGCCGAGTTGTAGCCCTCGACGCGCGCCGGCTTGACGCCGAGGCGCCTGCGCAACTGCTCCTGCACCTCGTCGGCGACGGCCTGCACCTGGCGGACGTTCATGCCGCTCGCGATGACGAAGTAGTCCGTGAAGCTCGCCACCTCGCGCAAATCGAGGACGACGAGGTCGTGCGCCTTCTTCTCGCCGGCCGCGTGCAGCGCCAGCCGCACGCGCTCGTCGAGTTCGGCCGGCGAGCCCGCCGCCGCGACCGCCGCCGCCGCCTCGGCCGCGTTGTCCTCGACGGCCTCGGCGCGCCGCTCGGCCTGCGCCGCCGCCGGCGCGCCCTCCTGCTCAGCGTGTTCCCTTGATTCCGGCATCGGAGAATTCCGTCCCATCCGTCTCCCTGTAAAGTCCGTACTTCCTGATGTACTCGGCCACCGCGGGCGCGACGAGCGCGCCCAGCTCGCCCCACGCGCCGCGGGCGACCGACGCCCTCACGTCCGTCGCCGCCGCGTCCACGTTCGCCGCGTCGGTCAGGTAGACGCGCGGCCCTTCGTCGCCCTCAAGCTCCGCCTCGACGCGCTCGCGCGTCGCCCCGCGCACGTCCGCGATCCTCGCCCGGACGGCCGCCGTCACGTGCCCGGACGGCAGCCCGTAGCCGGGGCGCGTCACGACCAGTTGGTCGGTCATCGTCAGCACGCGCTCCCACTCGCGCCACGTCGTAATCTCCTCCCACGAGTCGGCCCCCATGACGAAGAAGAGCCGCGCGCTTTCGCCCCACGCCTCGCGGAAGCGCGCCAGCGTCTCGACCGTGTAGGGGCGCTCGGGCGCGGCCATCTCGACGGTCGAGACGCGGAAGCTCTCCTCGCCCTGCGTCGCCAGCGCGAGCATGGCGTAGCGGTCGAGCGCCGGGCTCACCCGCCGGTCGCGCTTGTGCGGCGCGACGAAGGCCGGGACGAAGAGCACCTCGTCGAGGCCGAAGAGCAGCAGCAGGCTGCGCGCGACCGCCGCGTGGCCGACGTGCACGGGGTCGAACGTCCCGCCGTAGAGCGCTATGCGCCGCCTGCGCGCCGTCATCTCTCGAAGTCGCCCAGAAGCGTCTCGCGCGTCTCGATGACCGGCGCCTTGCCTATCTCTTCGAGCCGCCGCTCGACCGCCCGCACCAGCTCGCGCACGCCCCGGTTCGTCGCCGACGAGATTTCGTAGAACTCGCGCCCGTCGGCGAGCGCGCGCCCGCGCAGCCTCTCCAGCCGCTCGGGCTCGTCCAGCGCGTCGAGCTTGGTGGCGACGACGAACTGCGGCCGCTCGGCGAGCTGCGCGTCGTAGGCCGCCAGCTCCCTGTTGATGACCTCGTAGTCCGAGACGGGGTCGCGCCCCGAGAGCGACGAGACGTCAACGAGGTGGAGCAGCAACCGCGTCCGCTCGACGTGGCGCAGGAAGCGGTCGCCGAGGCCCGCGCCGCCGTGCGCGCCCTCGATGAGGCCGGGGATGTCCGCGACCACGAACGTGCGGTAGTCGCCGAGGTCCACGACGCCGAGGTGCGGCTCCAGGGTGGTGAAGGGGTAGTCGGCCACCTTCGGCTTCGCCGCCGAGATGGTCGAGATCAGCGTGGACTTGCCCGCGTTCGGGAAGCCGACCAGCCCGACGTCGGCCAGCAGCTTCAGCTCCAGCTGAAGCTCGCGCTCCTCGCCGGGGCTGCCCTCCTGGTGGTAGCGCGGCGCGCGGTTGGTCGAGGAGGCGAAGTGCGCGTTGCCGAAGCCGCCGCGCCCGCCGCGCGCCGCCTGCCACCGCTGCCCCTCCTCGGCGATGTCAACGAGCAGCTCGCCCGTCTCGGCGTCGAGCACCTGCGTCCCGACGGGGACGCGCACGGTGACGTCCTCGCCCTCGCGCCCCGAGCGGTTCGAGCCCTCGCCGTGCCGGCCGCGGTCGGCCGTGTGCTCCGGGTTGTAGCGCAGGTGCAGCAGCGTGTTCAGCGACGAGTCGCCGACGAGCCACACGTCGCCGCCGCGCCCGCCGTCCCCGCCCGAGGGGCCGCCGCGCGGCACGAACTTCTCGCGGCGGAAGGCCGTCACGCCGTTCCCGCCGTGCCCGCCCCGCACCCGTATCCTTGCCCGGTCAATAAACAAGTGGTGACTCCGGGAGCCGAAAGCCGCGGACTAAAAATCGAAGCGACGCCCGCCGCCTTGAGTCTTGCACTCGGCGCGGGCGTCGCATCGCAACTCGGCGGTTCTTCGGACGGCCTAGGCGGCGGCCGCCGGCGCCTCCTCGGCGGGAGCCGTGACGGCGGCCGCCTGCGCCGGGTAGACGCTGATGAACTTGCCCTGCCGCCCCTTGTCCTCGAACTTGACGAAGCCGTCGATGAGCGCGAACAGCGTGTCGTCCTTGCCGCGGCCGACGTTCTTGCCCGGCTTCCACTTCGTCCCGCGCTGCCGCGCGAGGATGTTGCCGCCCAGCACGGCCTCGCCGCCGAACTTCTTCAGGCCGAGCCGCTGCGAGTGCGAGTCGCGGCCGTTGCGCGATGAACCGACGCCCTTCTTATGTGCCATTGTCTTAAACTCCCGACGGCCGGCGGCGACAGCCCCGGCTGCCGCCCGCGTCACGCCGTCAATCGCCCTTAGCCGATAGAATCAATCTTGACGGTCGTGTAGTTCTGGCGGTGGCCCTGCGTGCGCTTGTACTGCTTGCGGCGCTTCTTCTTGAAGACGATGACCTTCACGCCGCGGCCGTGGTCCACGACGGTGCCGGAGACCTTCGCGCCCTCGACCGCCGGCGCGCCGACGAGCACGCCCGCCTCGCCGCCGCCGACGACGAGGGCTTCGAGTTCGACCGTGTCGCCCGCCTGCGCGTCGAGCATCGGCACGCGGACGGTGCCGCCCTCCTCGACGCGGAACTGCTTGCCGCCCGAACGTATGATTGCGTAAGCCATTTCTCTCACTCCTCCCACACACGGGCGGGCCCAGGCCGCCCAGAAAAGTCCTTCATTATAAAGACGATACCGCAGCCCGTCAAACCGCCCCGGGGCTTTTTCCGGTCGGCGGCCGGCGCGGCCTCAGGCGCTGCCCGAGGCGGCCAGCCCGCCCTGATTCCTGCGCCGCTCGAAGAACTGCTCCATGAAGCGCGTCGAGTACTCGCCGGCGCGGAAGTAGGGGTCCTCCATGACGGCGCGGTGGAGCGGGATGGTCGTCTTGATGCCCTCGACGACCATCACTTCGAGCGCGCGGCGCATGCGCGCGATCGCCACCTCGCGCGTGCGCGCGTGCACGATGAGCTTGGCGATGAGCGAGTCGTAGTAGGGCGGCACGAAGTAGCCGTTGTAGGCCGCCGTGTCGAGCCTGACGCCGGGCCCGCCCGGCGCGTTGTAGGCCGTGATGCGCCCGGGCGAGGGCGCGAACGTCTCGGGGTCTTCGGCGTTGATGCGGCACTCGATGGAGTGGCCGTTGAAGATGACGTCCGACTGCTTGTACCAGAGCGGGTCGCCCTGCGCGACGAAAATCTGGTTGCGCACGATGTCGGCGAGCGTGATCATCTCGGTCACGGGGTGCTCGACCTGGATGCGCGTGTTCATCTCCATGAAGTAGAAGCTGCCGTCCTCGTCCAGGAGGAACTCGATGGTGCCGGCGCTCGAATAGCCGACGCGCCTGCACGCCTCGACGGCGGCCGTGCCCATCCGCTCGCGCAGGTCGGGCGTGAGGACGGGCGAGGGCGCCTCCTCGATGAGCTTCTGGTGGCGGCGCTGGATCGAGCAGTCGCGCTCGCCGAGGTGGATGCAGTGGCCGTGCTCGTCGGCGAGCACCTGTATCTCGATGTGGCGCGGGTTCTCGATGTACTTCTCGACGTAGATGTCGCCGTTCTTGAACGCGGCGGCCGCCTCGTTCGCGGCCGTGCGCATGGCGGGGCCGAGTTCCTCCTCGGAGCGGACGATGCGCATGCCGCGCCCGCCGCCGCCGGCCGCGGCCTTGATGATGACGGGGTAGCCTATCTCGCGCGCGAGCGCGGCGGCCTCCTCCTCCGACCTCAGGGGGTCGGGGCTGCCGGGCAGGATGGGGAGGCCGGCCTCCTTCATCGCGCGCCGCGCCTCGACCTTGTCGCCCATCATGCGGATGACGTCGGGCTTGGGGCCGATGAACTTGATGTTGCACGCCTCGCAGATTTCGGCGAACTGCGCCGACTCGGCGAGGAAGCCGTAGCCGGGGTGGATGGCGTCAACGTTGGTGATTTCGGCGGCGGCGATGACCGAGGGGATGTTGAGGTAGCTCTGCGCCGAGGTGGGCGCGCCGATGCAGACGGCCTCGTCGGCGAAGCGGACGTGGAGCGAGTCGCGGTCGGCCGTCGAGTGGACGGCGACCGTCTGGATGCCCATCTCCTTGCACGTCCAGATGATGCGGCACGCGATCTCGCCGCGGTTCGCGATCAGGATTTTGCGGAATCTTCTCATGAATAAGCACTGGGCGCCGAGCGCTGGGCGCCGAGTGAAGGCCAAGCGCTTCTCACCACTCAGTCCTCAGCGCCCGGCGCTCATCAACTCACTTCTTGACCCCGAACAGCGGCTGGCCGTACTCGACCGGCTGGCCGTTCTCGACGTAGATTTTGACGATGGCGCCGGCGACGTCCGACTCTATCTCGTTCATCAGCTTCATCGCCTCGATGATGCAGACGACCGTGCCGGCCTCGACCTGCGAGCCGACCTTGACGAAGGGCTCGGCCTTGGGCGAGGGCGCGCGGTAGAAGGTGCCGACCATCTCGGCCGTGATGACGTGCAGCTCCTCCTCGGGCGGCTCGGGGGCCGCCGCCGCGGGGGCCGCCACGGCGGCCGGGGCCGGCTGCGCGCCGGCGGAGGCCGTCTGCATCGCCGCCAGGGGGTTGTGCGCCGGCGGCGCGGCCGCGGGCAGGGCGGCCGGCGCGAGGTTGCGGCTGAGCCGGATGCGTATGTCCGCGTTCTCGAACTCGAAGTCGGTCAGGCCGTGCGTCGTAAACAGCTCGGTCAACTCGCGCAGCTCGTCCATGTTGAGCCCCGACTCGGAGCCCTGCTGGCGGCGCGGTTGAGTCGGCCTCTGCTGCTGCGGTTGCTGCTGCGTCTCGGGGCGCGCGCCGCCCCGGCGCCGCCCGCGCCCGTGGCGCTGCTGCTGCTGAGCGCCGCGCTCGGCGCCGCCCGCCTCGGCCTGCGGCGCGGCGGCCGCGGCCGCGCCGTGTTCGCCGCCCTGCGGCTGCGACTGATTCTCATCGCTGGTCGTCATCATCTGCCTCCGGAGTTGCGCGCCGCCGCCTCGGCGGGCCGGCGCAAGAGAAAAGCCCCTCCGACGCAAGCCGAGCGAGGCGGGCGCGTGGGGCTTCTCCGTCCTGAGGGGCCGCGGAGATTCTCTCTCCGTTCGGGCGCGCCGGCAAGGCTTCCGGCGGGAACCCGCCGCGCGCCCCGGCCCGCACGCCTAAACTACTCCGTCTCCTGCTCGGCCGCGGTGGATTCGGTTTTCTTCGAGCGGCGGCCGCCCGCCGTCTCCTTCTTCTTCGTGGACTCGGCCGAAGAGGTTTCGGCCCTCGCGCCCGCCTTCGCCGACTTCTTCTTGCCGGCGGCGGCCCTGGGCTTCTTCGAGTCGGCGGCCTCGCGCTCGCGCGGGTTGTCCACCAGCTCGATGATCGCCAGCTCGGCGTTGTCGCCGTCGCGGCGGCCCAGGCGGATGATGCGCGTGTAGCCGCCCGGGCGTTCGGCGTACCGCTTGCCCAGCTCGTCGAAGAGTCGCTTGAGCGCCGCGACGCCCGCGGTGCGCGGGATGTCCGCCTGCTTGCGGCCGCGCGTGGCCTCCTCGGCGCGGCGGCCGTTGCCGGCGTGGAAGAAGCCGGCCGCCTGGCGGCGGAGGTGGAGCGACTGCGCGGCCGCGTCGTCGCCGGTGAGCGCGCCGGCGCGCTTCGCCAGCGTGATGACGCGCTCGACGAAGGGGCGCAGCTCCTTCGCCTTGGGCACCGTGGTCACGATGCGCTCCTCGCGCGCGTTGATCAGCGAGGTCGCGAGGTTGCGGAGCATGGACATGCGGTGCTCGCTCGTGCGGCCCAGTTTCCTGTGTGCGTTCAAATGTCGCATGACAAAAATCCTAATATGAACTATGAACGCCGGGCGGGGCCGCCCTTCGGCCCGCCGCCCGGCGTTTCAAGCCTACTCCTCGTCGTCCTCGTCGTCCGAGTACTCGCTGAGGTCTATGTCCGAGCCGCCGGAGCCGGGGATCGGGTTGCCCTGCTCGTCGAAGGCCATGCCGAAGTCGAGCCCCATCCCGTGAAGAATCTCCTTGATCTCGTTGAGAGACTTCTTGCCGAAGTTCTTCGTGGCGAGCATCTCGCGCTCGCTCCGCTGGACGAGGTCGCGGATGGTGCGGATGTTAGCGTTCTTCAGGCAGTTGTAAGACCTGACGGACAGCTCCAGCTCGTCCACCGAGCGGTCGAGCACGTCGTTGCGGGGCAGCGGCGGGCGCTCGATGTTCTGGTAGGCGAACTCGTCGGTGTCCTCCTCGAAGTTGATGAAGATCTGCATGTGATCCTTGATCAGCTTCGCCGCCAGCCCGATGGCGTCGTCCGGCTTGACGGAGCCGTCGGTCCAGACCTCGATGGTCAGCTTGTCGAACTCGGTGTTCTGACCCAGACGCGCGGCCTCGACCGTGTAGTTGACCTTCTTGACCGGCGTGTGGACCGAGTCGATGGGGATGTAGCCTAAGCTAAGGTCCTCGTCGAAGTTGCGCTCGGCGGTGACGTAGCCGCGGCCGCGCTTGAGGCGCATCTCGATGGTCAGCGAGCCGCCCTCGCTGACGGTCGCGATGTAGACCGAGGGGTCTAGGACTTCGATGTCGGCGTCGTGCTCGATGTCGGCCGAGGTCACCTCGCCCGCGCCGTCGCGGTGGATGGTGAGCGTCTTGGCCTCGGCGCCGTGGAGCTTGAACGGAATCTGCTTGAGGTTGAGGATGACGTCGGTCGCGTCCTCGACGACGCCGCGGATCGAGGAGAATTCGTGCTCGACGCCCTCGATCTTGACCGCCGTGATGGCCGCGCCCTCGATGGAAGAGAGCAGCGCGCGGCGCAGCGAGTTACCGATGGTCGTGCCGAAGCCGCGCTCGAACGGCTGCGCCGAGAAGCGGCCGTAGCGCTCGGTCAACGTCTCGCCCTCGACGGCGAGGCGGCGCGGCATCTGAAAACCCGTCCAGAGGTTGTGTTGATCCATTGCCATAGTCGAAAACCTTCGTATGAAAAAGGACGGCCAACGCCCAGGCGACACGCGCCCTCGGCTTGCATGACAAAGCCGGCAGGCGCGCGTCGCCGCGGCGCTCCAGTGTTACTTGCTGTAAAGCTCGACGATGAGCTGCTCGTTAATCGAGCGGTCCACGTCGTCGCGGACGGGCAGCGTCACGACGCGGGCGCTCATCTCCGCCCCGTCGGCGGGCACGATCCAGTTCGGGCGGCCGCGGCCGCCGGCGGTCTGCCACGCGCCCTCGACGTGCGCGTTGTGGCGGCTCGCCTCCTTGATGCCGACCATGTCCCCGGCCTTGACCTGGAACGAGGGGATGTCAACCTTGCGCCCGTTGACCTCGACGTGCCCGTGGTTGACGAGCTGGCGCGCCTGCCGGCGCGAGGTCGCGAACCCCGCGCGGTAGACCGCGTTGTCGAGCCGGCGCTCGAGCAGCGAGAGCAGGTTCTCGCCCGTGATGCCCTTCATGCGCGCCGCGCGCTCGAAGTAGTTGCGGAACTGCCCTTCGAGCACGAAGTAGATGCGCTTGACCTTCTGCTTCTCGCGGAGCTGGAGCCCGTACCCCTGGAGCGCCTTGCCGCGGCGCATCGAGTTGCCGTGCTGTCCGGGCGGCTGCGTGCCGCGCTTCTCGATGGGGCACGACGGCTTGAAACAGCGGTCGCCCTTCAAAAACAACTTCGCGCCTTCGCGGCGGCACAGGCGGCACACCGCGCTACGATACCTAGCCACTTCTTTTTGCCTCCGGTCTAGATGTCAGACGGAAAAGTTTACAGACCGCGCGCCTGCACGGCGCCCGGCCCTTCGTCCTTTAGGTTAATTGGCCCTTAGCCGTCGGCTTTTAGCTTTAGCCGGAACGGGTCCGGCTAAAAAGCCGACGGCCGCGAACTAAACTCTGCGCCGCTTCGGCGGGCGGCAGCCGTTGTGCGGGATCGGCGTCGTGTCGCGGATGGTCGTGACGCGGATGCCGGCGCTGTTGATGGCGCGGATGGCCGACTCGCGGCCGCCGCCCGGGCCCTTGACGTGCACCTCGGCCTGCTGCATCCCGACCTCCTTGGCCTTGTTCGCGGCCTCGTAGGCGGCCTGCTGCGCGGCGAAGGGCGTGCCCTTGCGCGAGCCGCGGAAGCCGCGCGCGCCCGAAGACGACTGCGCCACCAGGTTCCCCTCCGTGTCGGTGATCGAGATCAGCGTGTTGTTGAAAGACGCCGAGATGTGCACGATGCCGACGGGGATGTTCTTCTTCTCCTTCTTGCGGAAGGTCTTCTTCTTGCCGGTTGTCGCTTTTGCCATAATTTAAATCAGACGGTGGACGAGGGGCGGCGGGCGATAGCCGTTCGTGGCCTACCGCCCGTCGCCCGCCGTCGGTTGCTACTTCTTGCCCGGGGCCTTCTTCTTGGCGACCGTCGCGCGGCGCGGGCCCTTGCGGGTGCGCGCGTTGGTGTGGGTGCGCTGGCCGCGCACGGGCAGGCCGCGGCGGTGCCTGAGGCCGCGGTAGCAGCCGATGTCCATCAGCCGCTTGATGTCCATCTGGACGCGCTTGCGGAGGTCGCCCTCGACCTCGCCCTGCGCCTCGATGGTCTGGCGGATGCGGTTGAGCTGCGCCTCGTCGAGGTCGCGCACGCGGACGTCAGCGCTGACGTCGGCCTCCCGAAGGATGGAGACCGCGCGCGAGCGCCCGATGCCGTAGATGTACGTGAGCCCGATTCCGATCCTCTTATTTACCGGGAGGTCAACGCCGACTACACGAGCCATTTCAGTTCTATCTCCGAAAAACAGTTTCTAGTCGTAGTCTTTAGTGTTTAGTCCTCACCCCCCGGCGACCGCCGGAAACTGAAAACCAAAAACCATTCTCTCTACCCCTGGCGCTGCTTGTGCTTGGGGTTGGTGCAGATCACGCGCACCACGCCTTTGCGGTGGATGACCTTGCAGTTGTCGCACATCTTCTTGACCGAAGCCCTGACTTTCATCTCACTCCACCCTTCCGGCAGTCGCCCTGTCACTTCTTAGCGGTGCGTGATCCGCCCGCGGTTCAGGTCGTACGGCGAAACCTCGACCGGAGCCCCGTCGCCCGGCGGGATGCCTGGGAAGTTCCTGCGCATCCTGCCCGAAACGTGCGCGAGCGCCTGGCGCCTGCCGTCCCCTAACTCCACCCGGAACGTCGCGTTCGGCAGCGTTTCGAGGACTTTCGCCATGACCTCTATCGCTTCTTCCTTCGCCATGGCCCGCGAGCGTCTTCGGCACAAAACCTGACTGGGCTGGCAAACTGCGAATAATAACACACTTACCGCCCGCCTCCAAGCCGCCGCGGGCGCTTCCCCTCTCACCTTTCAGGCGCTGACCGTCCCGACCTGCTCCGCCGGCGCGGCCGACTCCTCCGCCACGCGCGTCAGGACTTCCGGGCCCTCCTCCGTGACGGCCACGGTGTGCTCGACGTGCGCCGAGGGGAGGCCGTCGAGCGTGACGACCGTCCAGCCGTCCTTGAGCGTCTTTGTCTTGTGCGTGCCCATGTTAATCATGGGCTCGATGGCGAAGACGTAGCCCGAACGGATTTTGATGCCGGCGCCCGGCTTTCCGTAGTTCGGGATTTGCGGGTCTTCGTGCATTTTCCTGCCGATGCCGTGGCCGACGTAGTCGCGCACAATCCCGTAGCCGTGCGCCTCGGCGTGCTCCTGCACGGCCCAGCCGAGGTCGCCGAGGTGATTGCCCGGCCGGCACTGCTGGATGGCGCGCTCCAGGCACTCCTCCGCGACCCTGATGAGCTTGAGCATGTCCTCGGAGACGCGGCCGACGGGGACGGTCGTGGCGGTGTCGCCGACGAAGCCGCCGAGGGTCACGCCGCAGTCGAGCGAGAAGATGTCGCCCTCCTTCAGCTCGTAGGCCGACGGGAAGCCGTGGACGATCTGCTCGTTGACCGAGGCGCAGATGGAGAACGGGAAGCCGTGGTAGCCCTTGAAGGTCGGGATGGCGCCGGCGTCCCGAATCATCTTCTCGGCCGCCATGTCTAGTTCCAGCGTGGTCACGCCGGGGCGCACCATCCGGCGCAGCTCCTCGCGCACCTGCGCCACGAGCCGCCCGGCCGCCCGCATCTTCTCCAACTCCCTCTTGGACTTCCCGATAATCATTTAAGAGCCGTAACCCGTGAACCGTGAACAGACGAACGCCGCGGGCGGTGGGAGGGCGTCGGGGCCCTCCTCGCCGCGGCTTACGGCTGGCCGTTCACGGCCTTTTCAATGTCCGCGTAGATGGCCTCGGTGTCGCGCGTGCCGTCCACGCGGCGGAGGCGCGCCGACTGCTCGTAGTAGTCGAGGAGCGGTCGCGTGTCGCGGTCGTAAGTGGCGAGCCGCGCCTTGATGGTCTCGGCGTTGTCGTCGGCGCGCCGGTTGAGCCGCGCCTCGGGGTGGAGGTCGCAGACCTCGTCCGACTTGGGCGGCTTGAAGTAGACGTTGTAAATCTCGCCGCAGACGGGGCAGTTGCGCCGGCCCGTCACGCGCCTCTCGAGTATCTCGAAGGGCACGTCCACCAGCACGGCCTCGAGCGCGTGCCCCTGCTCGGCGGCCAGGCCTTCGAGCATCTCGGCCTGCGCGGGCGTGCGCGGGAAGCCGTCGAGGACGTAGCCGGCGCGGCAGTCCGGCTGCGCCGTGCGCTCGCGGACGACGCGAATCGTCAACTCGTCGGGGACGAGCCGCCCCTCGCTCAGGATGGGGCGCAGCTCGGCGGCGAGCGGCGTCTCGGTCTTGAGGAGCGCGCGGAACATGTCGCCGGTTGAAATCTGCGGCAGCCCCAGACGCTCCTGCAACAGCCGCGCCTGCGTCCCCTTGCCCGCGCCCGGCGCTCCCATGAGGACGATGATTTTCGACATAAAGGGAGAGGTCGGAAGCCGGAGTCCGCAAGGGCCGGTCAAAACCGGGGTTGCGGGCTCCGGCGCCCGCTTTAGCCCCTGCGCCCGCGCAGGCGGCTGCCCGGGCCGAAGAAGCCTTCGTAGTTGCGCATGACGAGCTGCGACTCGATCTGCGCGACGGTGTCCATGGCGACGCCGACCAGAATCAGGAGCGACGTGCCGCCGAAGTAGAACTGGTAGCCCATGCCGTGCGGAATCCACCCGAGGCCGGGCGTGCCGGTGACGAACTCCTCGACCCGGCCGCCGACGAACGGGAGCCGCCCGACGTTGAAGCCCGAGAGCATCAACTGCGGGATGAAGGCGACGAGCGCGAGGTAGATGGCGCCGACCGTGGTCAGCCGCGTAAGAATCGTGTTCAGGAACTCGGCCGTGTTCCTGCCCGGCCGGATGCCGGGGATGAAGCCGCCGTGCTTGCGCAGGTTGTCCGACACCTCTTCGACGTTGAAGATGATGGTGATGTAGAAGAAGGTGAACAGGACGATGAGCGACAGGTAGAACAGCTCGTAGTAGGGGTCGCCGCCGTGGAAGCCCTGGAAGAAGTTGTGCACCCTGAACCGCCAGTCCTGCACGTTCGGGTCGAAGGCGACGAACTGGAGGGCCGTCTGCGGTATCGCCAGCACGGACGAGGCGAAGATGACGGGGATGACGCCGCCCATGTTGACCTTGATGGGCATGTGCGTCTGCTGCCCGCCGACGAGCTGGCGGCCGACGTTCCGCTTGGCGTACGAGATGGGCACCTTGCGCCGGGCCGACTCGACGAAGACGACGAAGGCGATGAGCCCGACGAGGATGGCGACCATCGCGATGACGCCGATGACGGCGAACGTCTCGCCCGTCTGCACCTTCCCCAGCACCTGCATCACGCCGCTCGGCAGGCCGATGATGATGCCCGCGAAGATGAGCAGCGAGACGCCGTTGCCGATGCCGCGCTCGGTGATCTGCTCGCCGAGCCACATCACGAAGATGGTGCCGGTGGTGAGCGTGATCATCGTCGTGACGACGAAGCCCGCGCCCTCGGCGCCGACCTGGTTGGCCTGGAGCCAGCGCGCGACGATGAAGGTCTGGAACATGCAGAGCACGACCGTCAGGTAGCGGTTGTACTGGTTGAGCTTCTGCCGGCCGGCCTCGCCCTCCTCCTGCAAGCGCTTGAGCTGCGGGAAGACGGTCGTCATCAACTGCGTGATGATGGTCGCGGTGATGTAGGGCGTCACGCCGAGCGCGAAGACCGAGATGGTCTGGAAGTTCCCGCCCGAGAAGAGGTCGAGCACGCCGAGCAGCGTGGAGCCGACCTCCTGCCAGACGCGGCGGAGCTGGTCGCGGTCAATGCCGGGCGCGGTGATGTGCGCGCCCAGGCGGTAGACGGCCAGCAGCCCGAGCGTAAACAGGATGCGCTTACGCAGGTCGGGCACGCTGAACATGTTGCGGACGGCGGCGAAGAACTTGTCCATGACTTTTTAAGCTTTCGGCTTCCGGCGGCCGGCCCCCTCGCGCCTCGCGCCCCCGGTCAGTCGGCCGCGGGTCGTCCGCGGCCGCGCCCGTAGATATTACCAAAGCCGGCCCCGAACGCTTAGGCGGCGGCGGCCTCCCTAGCAAAACAACGCTGAAGGCGCCGGCGGGGGCCGCCCCCCTTCCCCGCTCGCCCCCAGCGTCTGTTTTCCGGCGGCCTTTTCAAGAAGGCGGCGGCCCCCGCCTACTCGGAGACGGGCACGAGGGCGTCGGGCTTGTGGTGCGGCGTGATGACGTTGACCGTGCCGCCCGCGGCCTCGATCTTGGCGCGCGCGCCCTTGGTGAAGCGGTGCGCCGAGACGGTGAGCGCCTTGGTGATGTCGCCCGTGGCGAGCACGACCACGTCGCGCTTGCCCTTGGCGATGACGCCGCGCTCGTGCATCAGCTCGGGCGTCACCGAGTCGCCGGCCTCGAACGACTCTTCGAGCGTGGCGAGCGTGACCTCGATCCACTGCTTCTTGAAGATGTTGGTGAACCCGCGCTTGGGGAGGCGGCGCTGGAGCGGCATCTGCCCGCCCTCGAAGCCGATCTTCATCGAGTAGCCCGAGCGCGACTTCTGACCCTTGTTGCCGCGGCCGGCCGTCTTGCCGAGCCCCGAGCCGGGGCCGCGCCCCACGCGCTTCTTCTTGTGCGTCGAGCCTTCCGCCGGGCGTAGATTGTTCAGACCGATAGCCATTGCTCACTCCGTTCGCAGCCCTCAGTTCGGCCCCTGGCCCCGCCGACGGCTGACAGCCAAAAGCTCTTACTCAACTATCCGCAGGAGGTGCGGCACCTTCCGGACGACGCCGCGCATCGAGCCGGTGTCGGGGCGCTCGAGGACCTGGTTGAGCTTCGTGAACCCGACGCTGCGCACGACCTCTTTCTGCGTCTTCGGGAAGCCGATGGCGCTGCGGTAGTACTGGATGCGGATCGTGCCGCCTTCCTGCTGCTTGCTCTCTTCAGCCATGTCTCTAACCCCTTACAGTTCCTCGACCTGCTTGCCGCGCAGGCGCGCCACCTCGAACGGGTCCTTCATGTTGAGGAGGCCGTCGAAGGTCGCGCGCACGACGTTGTGCGGGTTGCCGGAGCCCAGGACCTTCGTCCGCACGTCGTGGACGCCCGCGGCCTGCATGACCGCGCGCACCGCGCCGCCGGCGATGACGCCCGTGCCTTCGGAGGCCGGCTTCATCAGGACGCGCCCGGCGCCGAACTCGCCGATGATGGGGTGCGGCAGCGTGTTCTTGATGAGCGGCACGCGGATGAGGTTCTTCTTGGCCGCCTCGATGGCCTTCTTGATGGCGACGGGCACCTCGCGCGCCTTGCCCGTGCCGAAGCCGACGTGACCGGCGCCGTCGCCGATGACGACCAGCGCGGCGAACGAGAGGTTCTTGCCGCCCTTGACGACCTTAGTCACGCGGTTAATCTGGATGACCTGGTCGGTCAGGTCAAGCCCCTGCGATGGGATTCTGTGTCTCGGTTGTCGCATTGCTCACCTTTCGGAAACTGCCCCCTCAGGCCGCGGCCTCGGAGCCCTCCTCCGCCTCGCCCTCGCCCTCTGCGGCGCGCTCGTTCTTGTTGAGCCCCGCCGCGCGCGCCGCGTCCGTCAGCGCCTTGACGCGCCCGTGGAAGCGGAAGCCGCCGCGGTCGAAGACGACCTGCTCGACGCCGGCCGCGATGGCGCGCTCGGCGATGGCGCGCCCCACGCGCTGCGCCGCCTCGACGTTGCCACCGGTCGAGCCGCGCAGCTCCTTCTCGACCGTCGAGGCCGAGGCGAGCGTCACGGCGCGCTCGTCGTCAATGACCTGCGCGTAGATGTGGTTGAGGCTGCGGAAGATCGCCAGGCGCGGGCGCTCGGCGTCGCCGCGCACGCGGCGGCGGATGCGCGTGTGCACCGCCCTCCTGACCGCTGCTTTGTCTTTCTTTGCCATTTCCTTTTTAGCTCCCTTAGCCGCCGCGCATGCCGACGCCGTAACCCCGGCGAGGGGTGATTCCCCGGGCGGGGAACCGCGGCGCTAAACTCGAACCTTACTTGCCCGTCTTGCCGGGCTTGAGCTTGAGCTGGACGTCGGCGTAGCGCACGCCCTTGCCCTTGTACGGGTCGGGCTTGCGCAGGCCGTACATCTCGGCGGCGACCTGCCCGAGCTTCTGCTTGTCGATGCCCGAGAGCGTCAGCGTCAGCTGGTACTGCTGGATGGACGCCTTGGCCGCGACGCGCTCGCCCCTGGCCTCAATGCCCTCGGGCAGCGAGAACTCGATGGGGTGCGAGTAGCCCAGGGAGAAGACGATCTTGCGCCCCTGGATGTCGGCCTTGTAGCCGACGCCGACCACGTCCATCTGCTTCGTGAAGCCCTCGGTCACGCCGACGACGGCGTTGTTGGCGAGCGCGCGCGCCAGGCCGTGGTTCGCGCGGTAGTCGTCCGACGCGCGCTCGGCCTGCAACTGCCCGCCTTCGAGGCGGAACGAGACGCCCTGCGGGATGGGCGTCCGCAGCGTCCCCTTCGGCCCCTTGACTTCGAGTTCGCGCGCGCCCTCGTTAATCGTCACCGTGACGCCCGCCGGGACCGCGATAACTTTCTTTCCAATGCGAGACATAACCACCTCAGTAAGTGACGGGCGGCGGGCGCCGGGCCGGGGCTCTCGCCCCCCGCCGCCCGCCGCCTATTACCCTAGTAAATCTGCGCCAGGACCTCCCCGCCGACGTTCTCGCGGCGGGCGCGCTTGCCCGACATCAGGCCGCGCGAGGTCGAGACGATGTTGACGCCGTAGCCGCCCAGCACCTTCGGGATTTCGGTCGCGCCCATGTAGACGCGGCGCCCGGGCGTCGAGACGCGCGAGAGGTGCGTGATGGACGACGTGCCGCGCGCGTCGTAGCGCAGGAAGATGCGGATGGTGCGCTTCGGGCCCTCGCCCTTGACGACGAAGTTGTTGATGTAGCCCTCCTCCTTGAGGATGCGGGCAATCTCCAGCTTGAGCTTCGAGGCCGGGATGTCCACGCGCGAGTGCTTCGCCGCGATGGCGTTCCGCATCCGCGTCAGCATGTCGGCAATAGGGTCGGTCATTACTCTTTAAACTCCACGTCAGTCCGGCAGGTTTCGGCCCGCGACCGCGCGCGCCGACTGCTGCCGGTGAAAACTCTTTCGGACTACCAGCTCGACTTGACGACGCCGGGTATCTGGCCCTGGAGCGCCAGCTCGCGGAAGCAGATGCGGCACAGCTTGAACTTGCGCAGGTAGCCGCGGGGGCGGCCGCAGCGCTGGCAGCGCGTGTAGGCGCGCGCCGAGAACTTCGGCGTCCGCTTCGCCTTCGCGATCATGGATTTCTTCGCCATCTCTTTTCTCTTCTCTCTCCGGTGTGAAAGCCTACTGGCGGAACGGCATGCCGAGCGCGCGCAGGAGCGCCCGCGCCTGCTCGTCGTCGCGCGCGGTGGTGACGATGGAGATGTTCATCCCGCGCGTCTTGTCCACCTTGTTGAAATCTATCTCGGGGAAGATGAGCTGGTCGCGGATGCCGAGCGTGTAGTTGCCGCGCCCGTCGAACGCCTTCGGCGAGACGCCGCGGAAGTCGCGCACGCGCGGCAGCGCCACCGAGACCAGGCGGTCGAGGAACTCGTACATCCGGTCGCCGCGCAGCGTGACCATGGTCCCGATGGGCATGCCCTGGCGCAGCTTGAACGAGGCGATGGACTTCTTGGCGCGGGTCGTCACGGGCTTCTGGCCCGTGACGGCGCGAATCTCGTCCGCCCCCGTGTCCACGATCTTGGCGTTGGCGATGGCCTCGCCGAGCCCCATGTTGATGACGATCTTCTCCAGCCGGGGGATCGCCATCGGGTTCCCGATGCCGAACTCCTTGGCGATGGCCGGGGCGATCTCCTTCTGGTAACGCTCTTTCAGTCTGGCTGCCATTGTCTTAAAAACCTCCCCGCATCTCGTGTCCCGGGTCTCGCCCGCCGCGCGCGCGTTTCCGGGGGTGCGGCGCCGCCTTTGTTATTCCCTGTCGAGCGACTGGCCGCTGCCCGAGGCGACGCGCGCCTTCGAGCCGTCCGCCCCCACGTCGTAGCGGACGCGCGTCGGCTTGCCGGAGGCCGGGTCGATGAGCTGGACGTTCGAGATGTCCACGTAGGCCTCCTTCTCGATGATGCCGCCGGGGCGGTTGGCGCCGGGGTTGGGGCGCTGGTGGCGCTTGATGACGCCGACGCCCTCGACCTTGACCTTGCCCTCGCGCGGCTTGACGTCGAGCACGCGCCCGCGCTTGCCGCGGTCCTTGCCGGCCATGACGACGACCTGGTCGCCCTTCTTCACCTTCACCCGCTTGGTTCCCGTCTGCGTCATAGCTCAAATCACCTCCGGCGCGAGCGAAACGATCTTCATGAAGTTGCGGTCGCGCAGCTCGCGCGCCACGGGCCCGAAGACGCGCGTGCCGATAGGCGTGTCGTCGGGCTTGATGAGCACGCACGCGTTCTGGTCGAAGCGGATGTAGGTGCCGTCCTTGCGGCGCACCTCCTTGACGGTGCGGACGACGACGGCGTTGTGCACCGTGCCCTTCTTCACCGCCCCGTCGGGCGCGGCCTCCTTGACCGTCACCTTGATCTTGTCGCCGAGGCTGGCGCGCGTCGCCTTGGTCGAGCCGCCGATGGCCTGAATCATCTCGACGCGCCTCGCGCCCGAGTTGTCCGCCACGTCGAGCGACGTCTGCATCTGGATTGCCATGTGCTCACTCCGTTCGCAGTTGTCAGGTTTCGGCCCCCGCGGGCCGACTGCTGAGAACTACTTCTCTGCCTTCTGAATAATCTCGACGACGCGCCAGCGCTTGTGCGCGGAGAGCGGGCGGGTCTCGACGATGCGCACCTTGTCGCCGACGGTCGCGCCCTGCTCGTTGTGCGCCATGAACTTCGAGGTGCGGCGGACGTAGCGGCGGTACTTCGGGTGCTTGATGAGGCGGTCGACGCGCACGACGCACGTCTTCTCCATCTTGTCCGACGCCACGACGCCCACCTTCTCGGCCCGGCGGCTGGTGCGCTTCGCCTCGCCGCCGGTCGCGTCGCCGGCCTGCGCGTCCACGCCCGAGGCCAGAGACTGCGCCAGCGTCTGGCCCGACTCGGTCGCCTCGGCGGCCGCCTCGGGGGCGTCCGTCGTCACTTCTTCTTTGCTGCTGTCTTCTGCCATCTCGAAACCTCTGCGCCGCGCGCGGTTGAGTTTGATGCGCCCCGCGCCCTTTTAACTCACCGCCCGCGCCCGTCTTTCTTCGGTTACTCGGCCGCCTGCGGCTGCGGCGGCTGTTGCTGCTGGCGCGCGCGCATCATCGTCTGGACGCGGGCGAGCGTCTTCTTCTCGCGGCGGACGGTCTTGACGGCGTCCACCTCGCCGAGCGCGAGTTTGAAGTTGAGGCGGAAGAGCGACTCCTTGAGCCGCGCGGCCTCCTCCTTCAGCTCGGCGTCCGACATGTTGTTCAGGCGCTCCAAATCTTCACGCTTCTTCATCAGACCGCGCCCCCTTCCTGCTCGACGCGCGAGACGAACTTGCACTTGATGGGCAGCTTCTGCGCGGCCAGGCGCATGGCCTCGCGCGCCATCTCCTCCGAGACGCCCTCGATCTCGTAGAGGATGCGGCCCGGCTTGACGACCGCGACCCAGTGGTCGGGCGCGCCCTTGCCCTTGCCCATGCGCGTCTCGGCGGGCTTCTTGGTGATGGGCTTGTCGGGGAACATCCGGATCCAGATTTTGCCGCCGCGCTTAACGTGGCGCGTCATGGCGATACGGGCGGCCTCGATCTGGCGGTCCGTGATCCAGCCCGGCTCCAAGGTCTTCAGGCCGTACTCGCCGAAGCTGATCTCGGCGCCGCGCTGGGCCGTGCCCGTCATGCGCCCCTTCATCTGCTTCCGGTGCTTTACCTTCTTCGGCATCAACATGGTGAATACCCTTTTGCTGTTGGCTAAAGGCTGTCCGCTTTTAGCCGAATCTCTCGGAACCGGTCCCGGCTAATCGCCGGCGGCTCTCCTACCTTCTGCCGCCGCCGCCGCCGGGGCCGCGCCCGCGCCCGCCGCCGGGGCCGCGGTCACCGCCGCCGCCGGGGCCGCCGCGGTCGCCGCGCCCGCGCGGGCGGTCGCCGTCCTCGCGGTCGCGCCGGGGCCGGCGGCCGTCGCCGCGCTCGGGGCGCGGCTCGTTGATGGGGTCGGGCTGGGTGCCGCGCGCCATCGCCGCCTTGGGGTCGAGGATTTCGCCGCGGTAGATCCAGCACTTGACGCCGATGACGCCGAAGGTCGTGTGCGCCTCGGCGAAGCCGTAGTCCACGTCGGCGCGCAGCGTGTGCAGCGGGAGCCGCCCCTGGAGGTGCCACTCGGTGCGCGCGATCTCGGCGCCGTTGAGCCGCCCCGCCACCTTGACCTTGATGCCCTGCCCGCCGAAGCGCAGCGTCTCCTCGACCGTCTTGCGCATGGCGCGGCGGAAGGCGATGCGCTTTTCGAGCTGCGCCGCGATCTTCTCGGCCTGGAGCTGCGCGTTCAGCTCGGGCTTGTGAATCTCCTGGATGGAGACGAGCACTTCCTTGCCCGTGCGCGCGGCGATGTCGCCCTTGAGCTTGTCGATCTCCGACCCCTTGCGCCCGATGATGATGCCGGGGCGCGAGGTGTAGATGATGAGCTTGAGGCGGTTGGCCGCGCGCTCGACGTCCACGTGCGAGACGCCCGCGCCCGCGAAGCGCCCCTTCATCTGCGCCTTGAGCTTGAGGTCTTCGAGCAGGTAGTCGCCGAACTGCTTCTTCGCGAACCAGTGCGAGTGCCAGTCCTTGTTGTAGCCGAGGCGAAAGCCGTACGGATGAACTTTCTGACCCACAATCTTCTCCTAGCTTCTATTCCTGAGTCTGGGACTCTTCAGCCTGGGACCCTTCGGCCTTAGGCGATTCGGCCGGGGCCGCTTCCGCCTTCTTCGACGCGCGCTTCGCCGGGGCCTGCTTCGCGCCGCCCCTGCCCGCCGCCTTCGGCGAGGCCTCGGCCGCGGCGCGCGCCCTCTTGCCCTTGGCGGCCGGCTCGGCGGCCTCGCCCTCGCCGGTCGAGACCATCACGGTCACGTGGCAGAAGTGGCGCTGCTCGCGGTAGGCGCGCCCCTGCGGGGCGGGGCGGACGCGCCGCCGGTGCTTGGTCGGCCCCATGTCCACGTAGCACGTCTTGACGAAGAGGTCGTCCGGGTCCACGGCGACGTTCTGCCGCTCGGCCTTCTCGGTCGCGTTGGCGATGGCCGAGCGCAGGCACTTCTCGACGGAGTCGGCGGCGCGCTTGTTCGTGAACTGGAGTATGGCGAGCGCCTCGCCGACGCGCTTGCCGCGAATCATGTCAACGACGAGCCGCGCCTTCTGCGCCGACCCGCGTAGGTATTTTGCACTCGCTATCGCTTCCATCTCTCAACCTCTGTGAGCCCGCGCCCTTACCGCGCCGACTTGGACGACTTCTCCGCCTTCGTGCCCGCGTGCCCCTTGAAGGTGCGCGTGGGGGCGAACTCGCCGAGCTTGTGGCCGACCATGTTCTCCGTCACGTAGACGGGGATGTGGCGCTTGCCGTTGTGGACGCCGAAGGTCAGGCCGACGAAGTCGGGCGTGATGGTCGAGCGGCGCGACCAGGTCTTGATGGCGGGCGGGCGGGACGCGCCCGCGCGCACCTCCTCGACCTTCTTCTCCAGGTGCCTGTCGATGAACGGCCCTTTTTTGACTGAACGTGCCATGTCTTCCCTCTACCTCTCCGGAGTCTTACTTCACGCGGCGGTCGCGCACGATCATGTTCGTCGTGCGCTTGTTCTTGCGCGTCTTGTAGCCGCGCGTGGGCTGGCCCCAGGGCGTCACGGGGTGGCGGCCGCCGGAGGTCTTGCCCTCGCCGCCGCCGTGCGGGTGGTCAACGGGGTTCATCGCGACGCCGCGCACCGACGGGCGGATGCCCTTCCAGCGCGAGCGCCCGGCCTTGCCGTACGAGACGTTCTCGTGCTCGACGTTGCCGACCTGCCCGACGGTCGCGTAGCAGACGACGGGGACGCGCCGCACCTCGCCCGAGGGCATGCGCACCTGCGCGTGGTCGCCCTCCTTGGCGACGAGCTGCGCGAAGCCGCCGGCCGAGCGGACGAGCTGGCCGCCCTTGCCGGGGCGCAGCTCGATGTTGTGAATCTGCGTGCCGAGCGGGATGTTCCTGATGGGGAGCGCGTTGCCCGGCAGGATGTCGGCCTCGGGGCCGCTCATCACGGTCTTGCCCACTTCGAGGCCGGCGGGCGACAGGATGTATCGCTTCTCGCCGTCGAGGTAGGTGATGAGCGCGATGTGCGCCGAGCGGTTCGGGTCGTACTCGATCTGCGTCACGCGGCCGGGCACGCCCGCCTTGTCGCGCTTGAAGTCCACGATGCGGTAGAAGCGCTTGTGGCCGCCGCCGCGCCGGCGCACCGTGATGTGGCCGTTGTTGTTGCGGCCCGAGATGCGCTTCTTCGGCTCCAGCAGACTCTTCTCGGGCTCGGCGCCCGGCGTCAGCTCGTCGCGCGTCAGGTACGTCTGGTACCGGCGCGACGGCGATGTCGGTGTCAGTTTCTTGATGCCCATTGTCTTAGCTTCCGGCTCTCAGATGTCGGCCGCCTTTAGAACCCTCTCGCAGCCGACCACTCGCTTTGAATCCACGCCGCGCCGAAGCCCGCGCCCCGCGGCCGGCGGCTGCTAAATGTTCTCGCCGTAGTCGAACGGCGCCTGCCCCGTCTTGAGCGTGACGTAGGCCTTCTTCCAGGAGGGCTTGCGCCCCTCGAAGCGGCCGCGGCGCGCCTTCTTGCCCATGTAGTTGATGGTGCGCACGGCGTCCACCTGGACGTTGAAGATGCGCTCGACCGCCGACTTGATCTCCGGCTTGGTCGCCTTCACGTCCACGCGGAAGGTGAGGAGCTGGCGGCCGTCCTGCGACTCCTCCTTGGCGACGAGCGCCTTCTCGGTGATGACCGGCGCTTTGATGACGTCCCAGATCGTTCTCATGAGTCTTTACGCCGCCTCCTCTTCCTGCGTGTTGTCTGCCGCCGCGGCGGCGTCGTCGGAGGCGCCGGCGGCGCGCTTCGGGTCGAGCTGCGCCTGGAGGGTCTCGGCGGCCGAGCGCGTCATCACGAGCTTCTCGTGGTAGAGCACGTCGTAGATGTTGACGCCGTAGGGGCCGACGACCTTCGCGCCCTTGACGTTGCGCGCGGCCAGCAGCAGGTTGTCGTTGTCGATCGTGTCCACGATGAGCGTCTTGCCCGCGAGCCCGAGCGCGCCGAGCGCGCCGACGAAATCCTTCGTCTTCGGCTGCGAGAAGACCAGCTCCTCGACGACGACCAGGTTGCCCTCGCGCAGCCGCTCGGAGAGCGCCGAGCGCAGCGCGCCGCGGCGCATCTTCTTCGGGAGCGGCTGCGACCAGTCGCGCGCCTGCGGCCCGTGGACGTTGCCGCCGCCCTTCCAGAGCGGCGAGCGGATGCTGGCGACGCGCGCGCGCCCCGTCCCCTTCTGCTTCCAGAGCTTCTTGCCCGAGCCGGAGACGTCGCCGCGGGTCTTCGTCCCCACGGTGCCCTGCCGGGCGTTCGCGAGGTGGGCCTTGACGGCGGTGTGGATCAGCGCCTCGTTCAGCTCCGCGCCGAAGACGGCGTCCGAGAGTTCGAGGTCGCCGACCTCTTCGTTCTTCAGGTTGCGCACCTTGACGGTAGGCATGTTCTACTCACTCCGTTCGTAGCTCTCGGCCGTCAGCCGGCCTGCCCTCTTCCCGGCTGACAGCTTACGGCTCACAGCTAACCGCTACTTCTTCGACGACTTGCGGACGACGACGACGCTGCCGTTCGCGCCGGGCACCGACCCGCGCACCATCAGCAGGTTGTTCTCCACGTCCACGCGCGCCACCGTCAGCCCCTTGATCGTGACCCGCTCGTCGCCCATGTGGCCCGACGAGCGCGTGCCCTTGATGACGCGCGAGGGGTAGGCCGACTGGCCGATGGAGCCGGGGCGGCGGACGTTCATCGAGCCGTGCGACTCGGGGCCGCGGTTGAAGTGGTGGCGCTTGATCGTGCCCTGGAAGCCGCGCCCCTTGGACTTGCCGACCAGCTCGACGCGGTCGCCCTCGCTGAACTGGTCAACCAGCACCTTGTCGCCGACGTTGGCGTCCGCGCCGTCCGCGAGCCGAATCTCCTTCAGGACGCGGGTCGGGGGCGTGCCCCCGCCGGTCTTCTCGAAGTGGCCCTGCATCGGCTTGGTCACGTTCTTGAGCTTGACCGGGCGCTCCTCGACGAGCCCGAGCTGGACGGCGTCGTAGCCGTCGCGGCCCCCGGCCGACTTCTTCTGCACGACGACGCAGGGGCCCGCCTTGATGACCGTGACGGGCGTGACCGTCCCGTCCGCGGAGAAGAGCTGCGTCATCCCGACCTTCTTACCGATGATTCCGTTAATCATCTTGAACTCCAGAGCCGTTAGCCGGTTGTCCTATTAGCCGCCGGCCCGACCGTTTCACACGGCCTGCGCCGAGAACGCCGCCCGACCGCCGCGGGCGGAAGCTAATGGCTAAAGGCTAACAGCCGATAGCTTCCCTAACTTCTGCCGAACGCCTTGATTTCTACGTCCACGCCCGCCGGGAGGTCGAGCTTCATCAGCGCGTCCACGGTCTGCGGCGTCGGGTCGAGGATGTCCATCAGACGCTTGTGCGTGCGAATCTCGAACTGCTCGCGCGACTTCTTGTCCACGTGAGGCGAGCGCAGCACCGTCCACTTGTTCTTGGAGGTGGGCAGCGGGATGGGCCCGGCGACGCGCGCCCCCGTCCGCTTGGCCGTCTCGACGATCTCCGACGTGGACTGGTCGAGCACGCGGTGGTCGTACGCCTTGAGCCTGATTCTGATCTTCTCGTTCAACATTTCTCTCTTTAAGCCTTCAGCGGTCAGCTTTCAGCATTCAAACGACGGCCCCCGGCTGTTTCGCACGGCCGGGGGCCGTTCAACTCCTGCTACTCGATGATGTCGGAGACGGTGCCGGCGCCGACCGTGCGCCCGCCCTCGCGGATCGCGAACCGCAGCCCCTTCTCCAGCGCGATCGGCGTGATCAGCTCGATCTCCATCGCCACGTTGTCCCCCGGCATCACCATCT
>DASVUF010000218.1:0-17408 GCA_036387195.1 Pyrinomonadaceae bacterium
CTGCGAGTGGATGCGCGCCAGCGTCGGCTCCTCGGGGCGCATCTCGCCCTTGTAGAGCACGACGAACTCCTCCTCGCTCGTCTTCGACCGGTAGCCCGCGATGCGGAACTCGCCCACCTCGGTCGGCAGCCGCGCCTCCGACACGCGCTCGACCGTCAGCGCCTGCTTCGACCACGCGCAGTCCACTGTCGCATCTTCTTCCAACTCGGGAACTCCTTTGCGACGGATTATAGGAGCGCGGCGCGCGCGCGACAAGACGGCGCGGGCGCCCTAGCCGCCGCCGAGCATCAGGGCGAGGGTGTCGCGCAGGGCGCGCGGGTCCGCGAGGAGGTCGCCCGAGTGGACGTCCGAGTCGGCCGGCGCGCACTGCTGGTAGTAGTATTCGAGCCCGGCGGCCGAGGCGAGGTTGAAGAACCAGTTGCGCTCGCGCTCGCCCTCGCGGCGCAGTTCGAGCACGCGCGCGCCCGGCCGCATGAAGAGGATGTTGGTGAGCCCCGCGCCGTGGTTCGAGACGAGGTGGCTGGCCGAGGCCGCGAGCCTCACCTGCTCGGCGAACGTGTGCTCCTCGAAGTGGACGACGCGGAAGCCGAACTCTTCGAGCACGCCGACGGCCTCGCGCTCGTTCGCCAGCTTCCGCTTGGGCGCGCGGCCGCGGCTGACGTAGACGCGCTCGGAGGCGGGCGCGTCCGCCGGGACGCCGCAGCCGGCCAGCACGAAGTCGCGCAGCTCGCGCGTCAGCGGCTCGTTGTAGTTGCCCGAGGGCGCGGCGTGCGTCGGCATAATCAGCGAGTCGCAGACGCAGACCTCGCCCGCCCCGACGTACTCGACCCCGCGCAGGCCGAAGAGCCCGAGCGAGGAGGTGACGAACTCCAGCCGCTCGTAGCCGCTCGGCAGCAGCAGCACGGCCTCGCGCGCCGCCTCGCGCGCGGCGTAGAGCCGCGGCAGCGCGTCGGCCAGCCAGTGGAAGTAGCCGTGGCTCCAGTCGTCCGTCACCCACAGCCGCGGCTCGCGGACGCGGCGGCGGCGGCGGAGCGCGCGGTTCGTCGCGAAGAACTTGAGGACGCTGCGCCGCCGCGCGAGGAAGTGGCGCATGATGGCGGGCGAGGAGAAGGACTCGGGCAGGATGGCCGAGCCCTTGAAGAGCATGCCCTCGGGCGTGGCCGAGACGCCGCGCAGGCCGAGCAGGAGCGTCGGCGGAATCTCGCGCTCGAACTCGTGCGCGAAGAGCGGGGCGTCCTCGTCGCGCAGGTTCGCCGGCGGCCGGCGCGCGGCGCGGCCGCCCTCGCGAATCACGGGCGCGCCCTCGCGCGGCGTGGCGTAGGGTCTGAACATCTCGGCGCGACCGGAGCGGCGGGCGCCTTTCAGCGCGAGCGGTCCACGAAGAAGTACTCGTTGATCTTGTCGAGGATGATGACGTTCTGCGCGCAGACCGTGTAGCCCTGCGCGCGCATGAAGCGCACGATGTCGGAGCGCTCGGCCTCGACCTCCTTGTCCTCGACGACGACGAAGCGCGGGCGGAAGCGCCCCCAGTCGTTCGACTCCAGCGCCTGGAGGTCGTGCCCCTCGACGTCCACGCTCATGAAGTCTATCTCCTGCCCGGCGGGGAGGTGGCGCGCCAGCAGCTCGGCGAGCGGGAGGACGGGGACGGGTATCTCGCGCTTCACCTCGCGCAGCATGTCTATGTGTTCGAGGAACTCGCGCGAGAAGCTGTTCATCGTCGAGTCCTCGCCGACGAAGTAGTAGGTCAGCTCGCCCGGCTCCTTCGAGACGCCGACTTCGAGGTTGGTGTCGCGCGGGCGGACGCGGTCGAAGAGCGCGCGGCTGCCCGGCCGCGCCTCGACGTTGATGCCGCGCCAGCCGTTCAGGTAGAAGAAGTACGTGTTCGAGGCGCGCACCGGGTGGTAGGCGCCGACGTCCACGTAGAAGCCGTCCATCTTGTCCGAGCCGATGACGTGGCGCAAAATCATGTCCTCGCCCGCCGAGGCGAACGAGGGCGCGTAGGAGTGGTAGCCCAGCAGCGCCTGCTGGAAGTGCTTCTTGACGTCGTGCGGCAGCCAGCGCCGCGTCAGCGTTCTGAGACTCGCCATCTTCAAACCTTCCCGCCGGGCCGCAGTGACCGAACGAACGCGAGCGCGCGCGACGCCGGAGCACGTCAATATACTTGCCGGGGGCCGCCCGGAGTCAAACGCGCGCGGAAATTTTGCGTTGCCCGCCGCGCCCGCGCGGGCTAAGATGCGGACGCGTGGGGCGCCCGCCTCGGGCGCCCCGTCACTTCCCACGGCTTTCGGCCCGCATCCCGTATGAGCCGCGAACAGGGCGACAAGACTTCCACGACGGCCGCGCACCCCGCGCCGCGCCCCTCCGCGCCGCGCGAGCGCCACCCCGCGCTCGTCTTCCTGCGCGGAGAGCTGCTGGCCGCCCCCATCCCGCTCGAACGCGACGAGGTGACGCTCGGGCGCGCGCTCGAAGCCGACGTCCGCGTCAACGACGCGCGCGCCTCGCGCATCCACGCGCGCATCAGCGTCGAGCGCGACTCGCAGACCGGCGCCGCGCGCTACCGCCTGCGCGACCTCGGCTCGACCAACGGCACGCTGCTCAACGGCGAGCCCGTGACCGACTCCTACCTCGAAGACGGCGACAAGCTGACGGTCGGCGAGCAGCTCCTGCGCTTCGACCTGCTCGACGACATAGACCGCGAGTACCAGCGCCAGATACACCGCCTGCTCGCGCACGACGAGCTGACCGGGCTGCTCACGAGCAAGTCCTTCTTCTCCGAGCTGCGGCGCGAGGCGGCGCGCGCCGAGACCGAGGGGCGCCCCTTCTGCGTGCTGATGATGGACCTCGACCACTTCAAGCTGGTCAACGACAGCCACGGCCACCTCGTCGGCAGCCAGACGCTCGAAGAGGTCGGCGCGCTCGTCACGCGCGCGCTGCGCGCGGGCGACGTGGCCGCGCGCTTCGGCGGCGAGGAGTTCGCGGCCTTTCTGCTCGACGCCGACTGCGCGCAGGGGCTGGTCGCCGCCGAGCGCGTCCGCGCCTCCATCGAGTCGCACCACTTCCCGGCCACGCGCCGCGGCGCGGCCAACGAGTCGGGCGAGACGCTGCGCATCACCATCAGCATCGGCGTCGCCGCCTTCCCCGAAGACGCGCGCGACCCCATCGAGCTGGTCGAGCTGGCCGACACGGCGCTCTACCGCGCCAAGAACCTCGGCCGCAACCGCGTCGTCGCCTACTGCCTCGCCCCGCCCGACCTCAAGCCCGGCCAGGCCGCCGCCCCCGACGCGGCCCGCTGAGCGCCGCGCGCAAAGAGCCGGCGCGCGAAGCGCGTGCCCTTCGCGGCGCGCGCCCCGGCGAACGTCTTGCGGCGCACGAAGATTTTGTTATCATACGGGCGCCGTCTGAGAACCCCCTTTCAAAAGTTCCCCGAGAGCAGGTCTGCCGAGAGCGGCGCGCGTGCGCCCCGCGGAGGTGTCGTGTGAGGATGAGAGTGAGGCTTACGGCCGTCGTCAGGTGCGCGCTCGTCGCCGGCGTGTTCGCCGTCGCCGGCGCCGCGTCGCCCGGCGTCCGCGCGCGGCAGACGGGCGGGCGGGCCCAGTCAACGTCACAATCACAGTCACAATCACCGTCACCGTCACCGGCGCAGTCACCGTCACAGGAGCGGTCACCGGCGCAGGAGGCGCGGCCCGCGCCGGCGGTCGAGCGCGACGCGGAGGCGGACGTCTCGATTACGGCGCGCGTGACGGCCGACTCTTTGCGGTTCGAGAAGGTTCCGAACCCGCGCGTCGAGTTCACGGGCCGGCCCGAGCGGCGGACCGCGTGGGAGTCGGAGCGCGAGAACCTGCCGGAGCAGGCGCAGCCGGGCGTGACCTACCGCAACGTCGGAATCACGCTGCGCATCGTCAGCGTCTTCGCGGACATTGACCGCATCGTCGCCGAGGCGCTCGGCGAAGTCCCCGCGGACGACGAGTCGCGGCCTTCTCCCGCACAGCCTTCTCCCGCACAACCCCCGCCCGACCAACCTTCTCCCGCACGGCCTTCTCCCGCACAGCCTTCTTCGACGACGCCGGGGCGGCCGGCCGCGTCGCCCGACGCCCCGACCACTCCCCCCGGGGCGGCCGCCGTCAACGACCGGCGCCGCGGGGCGGCGCGCAGGGGGAGGGTGAATTGAGGAACGCCAATCTGGAACAGACCGCGGGCGGGCGCGCGCGCCGCCTGACCTTCATCTGCCTGCTCATCCTGGCGTCGTGCGCCCCGGCCTCGGCGCAGACGGGCGGCGCGCCCCGGCAGACGACCCCGCCGGCCGAGGCGACTTCCGGCGCGACGGCCGACGAGGACTTCGAGCTGAACATAGACCTGCGGCGCATCAGCGAGCGTGACTTTCAGGCCGGGACGGCGGTCGAGGCGGGCGGCGAGAGCGGGCTGCGTCTGAAGGTCGGCGCGACCCTGCGCGCGAGCGACATCGAGGTGCTGTTGCAGGGCGTCCGCGGCCGAGTGCGCTTCCGCGCGAGCCTCGCGCCGCTGCTCCGCCTGCTCGACGCGCGCCGCGCCGCGCCCGCCGCCGAGGCGTCGCCGCCCGCCGCGCCCGCGCCCTGAAGTCTCGCACGCGCCGCCGCCCCCCCGTGCGCCGGCGCGAAACCTTCCCCCGCGGCTTTCTGTCACCCGAAGCAGTTCTCAAAAATCTTTTCGGAGGGAACGATGAAGAAGCTCTTTACAGCCGGGGCGGTCTTAGTCCTGGCGCTCGGCGCGGCCGCGCGCGCGCAGACGACGACCACCACCGAACAGGGCGACGCCAACGCCTCTATCAACGCCAGCGCCACGGGCGCGCGCCAGCCCGCCGCGCGCGCGGCGCAGGCGCAGCAGCCGCAGCAGCGCCCGACGCCGCAGCCCGCCTCGCCCGTCCGCCCGCTCTCGCAGGAGGACATCCGCCGCCAGCAGGAGGCCAGCGAGCGCCGGCGGCAGTCGGCCGCCTCGGGCGACCCGGACGTGCTGCTCGACGTGCCGAACCTCTCGGTCGAGGAGATAACTCTGAAGGTCAAGAACCTGCGCGCGCGCGTCTCGCTCGACGCTCGTCTCGCCAACCTCCTGCAACTGACCGCCGGGGCCGACGCGGGCATTGACGAGGTTGACCTGACCATCAAGGGCGTGCGCGCCGAGCTGCTTTTGAAGGTCAGGCTCGACAACGTCGCCGCCATCATCGACCGCACGCTGACGACGATTGACCGCAACCCGCAGATACTCGAACGCCTGCTCCAGAGCGTGGACAACACGGTCGGGACGGTGGGCGGCGTCGCCAACACCGCGCTCCAGCCGGGCGGCGTCGTTGACCGCACGGTGGGCACGGTCGGCCAGACGCTCAACAACGTGACGCAGCCGGGCGGCCTCCTCAGCACGACCGTCAACAGCCTCGGCCAGACCGTCCAGCGCGTCGTTGACCGCTCGGGCAACATCGTCGAGCGGACGCTCGACACGGCCGGGACGGTCGTCGGCCAGCGCACCGTCGGCAGCGTCACCTCGCTCGCGACGCAGGGCGCGCAGACGACCAACACCTCGGGGCAGACCGTCCGCCGCGTCCTCGACACCACCGGCGCGGTCATCGAGTTGACGCTCGACGCCGCCGGCCGCGTCGTCAACTCGCGCGTCGTCAGCCAGGCGACCGGCCGCCCGTGACCGGAGGCGAAGGGCGAAGCGCGGAGGGTCAGAAAAAGTCACGCGCGGGGGACGGAAGGGCGCGCCGCCCTTCGTCCCCTTTTTCTTTCCGGCGTCGGTTTTCCGGGCGGCGCGGGCGGCGCCTTTTTTTGCAACCGCGGCGGGGCGGGCGCGTGTAAGAGTCGGCCTGAGTGCGTGTCGCGCGGGGCGCGGCCGAGGCGGCGGGCGGGCCCCGTAACCCTTTTGCCTTTTGCCCTTTGCCTTTGCCTTTTGCCTTACCAGCGGGGTATCCTTCCCGGTGTCCGGTGAAGTCCCCCGGCCGCCGCACCAGAGCGCCTCTTCGGAAAGCGAAAGAGCAGTGATTTCCAGACTCAATCTAGCCAGCGACCCGTTCAGGAACCGCACGCTGCCGTGGACGGTCGCCGTCGCTGTCTCGGCCGTGTCGCTGGTCGCGCTCCTCTACATCCTGGCCGAGCACCGCCGCGTCGGCGCCGAGGCCGACCTCTCCGAGCGCCAGGTCGCCGCCATGCGCCAGCAGCGCAAAGACCTCGAACGACAGGCCGAAGAGATTCGCCAGACCATCCCGCCCGAGCAGCGGCAGACGCTTGAAGCAGCGCACACGCTCGTCAGCCGCAAGGGCTTCTCCTGGTCGCAACTCTTCTCCGACCTCGAAGCCTCGCTGCCGCAGAGCGTGCGCGTCTCGCGCATCAACGTCCGCGAGGTCGCGCAGGTCGGCGACCAGACCCGCGCCGACCTCGACCTGACGGTCGTCGGCCGCACTCCGACCGACGTCACCGGCATGATCAGCGACATGAACCGCGAGGGCGCCTTCAGCGCCGTCCCCGTCAGCGAGAGCCACAAGTCGGGACGCGGCGAGGCCGGCTACGAGTGGCTGCTGCGCGTCTCCTACGTCCAGCGCTCGCGCCGCTCGCAGGGGCGGCCGGCGGGCCCGGCCGGCGAGCCCGGCGCTCCTTCGGCGCGCGCCGTCGCGCGCGGCGACAACGCCGACGCGGGGGGGCGCGAATAGCCTTGAGGCCCGACGCCGCGACGCCCGAAACCTCCGCCGGCGCGCGCGCCGCCGCGCTGCGCGCGCGCTTCGGTGCCCTGCGCGCCACGCGCCGCCGCGGGCCGCTCGGGCTGCCCGAGTTGGCCGCGCTCGCCGTCGCCGCTCTGCTCCTGCTCTCGGCCGTGCTCGCCTACCTCTCGCTGCTCGTCCCGGCGCGCTCGCGCACGCAGGCGCTTGAGAACGAGCGCGCCGACCTCCAGCGGCTCCTCCAGAGCCAGCAGACCAACATCGGCGCCGGGCAGGACACGCAGCAGCGCGTCGGGGAAATTCTCTCCAGCCTCGAACGCTTCGAGATCGACCACCTCGGCCTCGCGGGCAGCGGCACCAAGACCGTCATCGAGGAGTTGAACCGCCTCATCATCAAGAACAACCTGCGCATCAGCGGCGGCGTCAACTTCACGCAGCTCCAGGAGTCGGCGCCCGGCTCCGAAGACTCGCAGCGCGCGCGCCGCGCCCAGCAGTCGGGTCAGGAGAGCGGGCAGCGCGTCGTGCAGAGCGTCTTCCCGGGCATCGGCGTCACGCTGACGGTCGAGGGCTCCTACCCCAACCTCCGCCGCTTCGTCCGCGACATCGAGGCCGACCGCCAGTTCGTCGTCATCAACACGGTCGAGCTCGAAGGCGTCACCGACGCGAACTCCGCCCAGTCGTCGTCGCCCCCCGCGCCCGGCGGCGCGCCCGACGCCGCCGGCCCTTCGCGCGGCGCGCTCGTCAGCCTGCGCCTTGAGATGGCCGCCTACTTCCGGCGCGCCGCCGCCGGCTCCGGCGCGGCGCAGTAGGAGGGGCGCCGGCGGCCCTCCCGCCCGAGCGAGTTAAAAGTCATGGCACTGTTCGAAGGAAAGACACCGGCGGAACGCAACAAGATGATCGCGGCCATCGTGCTGCCGCTCCTCGCCCTCATCTTCGTCTACAAGATGCTCTCCGGCCCCTCCGGGCCGCCGCGGAACGCCAACGCCAACAACTCCAACCGGTCGCGCGCCGCGGGCACGCCCCGCGCGCCGCAGCCGGGCGCGCGCGCGCAGGAGGAGGCGGCGGCCGGCGACGAACTCGTCAGCATGATGACGCCCATAGACTGCTGCCCCCAGCCCTACCTCGGCGAGGGCGGCGGCCGCAACATCTTCGCCTTCTACGTCAAGCCCGCCGCGCCGGCCGCGCCGGCCGCCCCCGCCACGCCCGAGCCGACGCCGACGCCCCCGCCCCCCATCACGCTCGCCGCCCTCGCGCCGCAGAGCGTCTTCGCGCGCACGGCCGGCTTCACGCTCCAGCTCACGGGCGACAAGTTCGGCCCGGCCGCGCGCGTCTACGTGGACGGGCAGGAGGTGCCGACGCAGTACAAGAGCATGCAGCAGCTCTCGGCCACCATCCCGCCCTCGGTCATCGCCGGGCCGGGGCAGCGCTCGGTCCTGGTGCGCACGCCCGACGGGCAGTTCTACTCGAACCCGGCGACGCTCAACGTCATGCAGCCGCCCGCGCCGACCTACACCTTCGTCGGCTTCCTCAAGCGGCAGCGCCCGAGCGCCAACACGGCCGTCCTCAAGGACGCGAAGGGCGAACTCTACAGCGTCCGCCAGGGCGACCTCGTCGAGGGGCGCTTCCGCGTCGCCGACATCTCCGAGCGCGGCGTCGAGGTCGTGGACAAGGACCTGAACATCAAGCACACGATGCCCTTCGTGGACGCGCGCGGCGGCCCCGGCTCGGCCGCCCCCGGCCGCGTGCCCGGCGCCATCCAGCCCCCCCCGCCCCCCTCCGACGAGGGCGGCGGCGACGAAGAGCCCTGAACGACGACACGCGGCCGCCGCGCCGGGACTCCCGAGACTCCCGCGCCGGGCCGCGCAGGACACGATGAGTAATCAGACCTCGAACGCTGGGGCGGACGTTGCGCGCGGCGCGGCGCGCGGGCAGGGGGGCTACGCCCTCGTCGCGCTGCTGGCGCTGATGACGCTGCTCATGATCGCGATGATGGCCGCCGCGCCGAGCCTCCGCCAGCAGTCGCGGCGCGAGCTGGAGCTGGAGGCCATCGCCCGCGGCGAGGAGGTCGCCGAGGCCATCCGCATGTACATGAGCCTCAACCCGAGGCGGCTGCCGCCGACCTCGATGGAGGAGCTGCTCGCAGGGGTCGCGCCGGCGAACCGCACGAAGAAGGTGATGGTGCTGCGCGCCAGCGCCGCGCGCGACCCGCTCTCGTCGAGCGGCGAGTGGCGCACCGTCAAGACCAACGACCCGGCGTTCGTCCGCTTCGTCCGCGACCTCACCGAGTACAACGACGGGCGGCCGCTCGTCGCGAACCCGCGCAACGACCCCGCGCTCCAGGCCGTGCAGCTGCCGCGCATCACGACCCTCGTCACCGGCCTCGACGCCGACGACCGCGCCGGCGGCGAGGGCGGCGAGGACTCCTCGTCGTCGAGCAGCGGCCCCTTCATCGGCGTCGCCAGCCGCAGCCGCCGCGACTCCATCGTGACCTACTACGGCATCGACCACCACGACGGCTGGGTCTTCACGCCCTTCTACAGGTAGCGACGCGCGAGAGGGAAGCGCGACTCGTTCGCGCGCGCGAGAGTTGATGGTCAACTCTCACGCGCGCGAATTTTTTTCGGCGCGATTGAATTAAGTTATTGACATCCCTTTTTAATCTGTTTATAAATCCCAACATGTTGTGCGCTTTTCACTCTAGGCCACAAGATGAAAATTAACACAGCATCTTGTGGTGAGGAACGGCAAAACAGAAAAGGAGCAGGTACAGCTTATGGCAACTTCAAAGAAGGCTGGTGGTAGCAAAAAGGGTGGCGCCAAGGGCGGCGGCGGCTCGAAGGGCGGCGGCGGCTCGAAGGGCGGCGGCTCGAAGGGTGGCGGCGGCTCGAAGGGCGGCGGCTCGAAGAAGGGCGGCGCCAAGGGCGGCTCGAAGAAGAAGTAGTTCGGCCAGGGGGAGTACGCGCAACCTTCAACGGCGCACACAACATTCTCCGCCCGCGAGGGCGCTAATCAGGACGGCGGCTGCATCCGATGCACGCCGTCCAAATTATTTTGGGGCGCACGCGGCCCGGCCCCCGGGGCGAGGGCCGCGCGCGGCGCGCCGTCCGCCCACGATGTTCCACGTCGCCTTAGTCGAGCCCGAGATACCGCCCAACACGGGCAACGTCGCGCGGCTGTGCGCGGCGACGCGCACGCCCCTGCACGTCGTGGGCGTGACGGGCTTCCGCCTCGACGACCGCGCGGCGCGGCGCGCGGGGCTCGACTACTGGCCCGAGGTGGACCTGCGCCGCCACCGCGACCTCGCGGCGCTCGGGGCGGCGCTGCCCGCCGCGCGCCTGCTCTACCTGACGACCAAGGCCGAGCGCTCTTACGCCGACTGGTCTTTCGCGGAGGGCGACTGCCTCGTCTTCGGCCCCGAGACGCGCGGGCTGCCCGAAGAGTTGCTGCGCGCGAACCGGGAGCGGTGCCTCACGATCCCGATGCCCAACCCGCGCGTGCGCAGCCTCAACCTCGCCACCTCGGTCGGCGTCGTGCTCTACGAGGCGCTGAGGCAGGCGGGCGCGCTGCGGCGCGCCGGCGGGTGACACGGGGCGTCCCGCCAAGTTACAATTTCCTTTTAAATTCAGCCCGAAATTCCGGACAGGGGGCGGCGCCGCGACTCCGCATGGGGCGGGGGCGCGAGCGGCAGGGGAAGTGTCAATGCACAAAGAGAGAGAAGACGTACGCAACATCGCCATCATCGCACACGTTGACCACGGGAAGACGACGCTGGTGGACGCGATGCTCAACCAGTCGGGGACGTGGCGCGAGAACGAGCAGCACGTCGAGCGCGTGATGGACTCGATGGATTTGGAGCGCGAGCGCGGCATCACCATCATGGCGAAGAACACCTCGGTGCGCTTCGGCGGCGTGAAGATCAACATCCTCGACACGCCCGGCCACGCCGACTTCGGCGGCGAGGTCGAGCGCGTGCTGAAGATGGTGGACGGCGTGATGCTGCTGGTGGACGCGGCCGAGGGGCCGCTGCCGCAGACGCGCTTCGTGCTGCGCAAGGCCCTGGAGGCGAGGCTGCCGGCCATCGTCGTCGTCAACAAGATAGACCGGCAGGACGCGCGCGCCGAGGAGGTCGTCAACGACATCTACGACCTCTTCATAGACCTCGACGCCACCGACGAGCAGATAGACTTCCCCGTGCTCTACGCCGTGGCGCGCGACGGCGTGGCGAAGCGGGAGCTGTCGGAGGAGTCGCGCTCCTTGCGGCCGCTCTTCGAGGAGATCGTGCGCACCATCCCGCCGCCGCGCGAGGTGCGCGACGACGCGCTGCAACTCCTCGTCGCCAACCTCGACTACAACGAGTACATCGGCCGCCTCGCCATCGGCCGCATCTTCTCGGGCGAGATAGCGCAGGGCGAGACGGTCGCGGTGGTGAAGCGCGACAAGAGCGTCGAGAAGGTGCGCGTCAAGGAGCTGTACGCGTTCGAGGGGCTCAAGCGCGAGTCCATCGCGCGCGCCTCCTTCGGCGAGATCGTGGCGCTCGCCGGCGTCGAGGGGGTCGAGATCGGCGAGACGGTGACGAGCGCCGACAACCCGAAGCCGCTGCCCATCATCGCCGTGGACGAGCCGACCATCTCGATGATCTTCAGCGTCAACAACTCGCCGTTCGCGGGGACGGAGGGGAAGTACGTCACCTCGCGCCAGATCAAGGAGCGCCTCGACCGCGAGCTCCTGAGCAACGTCGCCATCCGCGTCTCCGAGACGGACTCGCCCGAGCAGTTCAAGGTCTCGGGGCGCGGCGAGCTTCAGCTCTCCATCCTCATCGAGATGATGCGGCGCGAGGGCTACGAGCTACAGGTCTCGAAGCCGGAGGTCATCACGCGCGTCGAGGACGGCAAGACCCTGGAGCCCATCGAGCTGGTCGTGATTGACTGCCCCGAGGAGTTCATCGGCGTCGTCACCGAGGCGATGGGGCGGCGCAAGGGGCAGATGACCAAGATGGTCAACCACGGCACGGGGCGCGTGCGGCTGGAGTTCGAGACGCCGTCGCGCGGCCTCATCGGCTTCCGCGGCGAGTTCCTGACGGAGACGAAGGGGACGGGGCTCTTGAACACCATCTTCCTGCGCTGGGGCGAGTGGCAGGGCTCGATGCGCGGGCGCTCGACGGGCAGCCTGATAGCCGACCGCGCGGGCGACGCGACGACCTACGCGCTCTTCAACCTCCAGGAGCGCGGGACGATGTTCATACGCCCGACCACGCGCGTCTACGAGGGCATGATAGTCGGCGAGAACGCCCGCGCCGTTGACCTGGACGTCAACATCGTGCGCGAGAAGAAGCTGACGAACATGCGCGCCGCGTCCGCCGACGAGGCGATGCGGCTCGTCCCCGTCAAGGAGCTTTCGCTCGAACAGTCGCTGGAGTTCATCTCGGACGACGAGCTGGTCGAGGTCACGCCGAAGTCCATCCGCCTGCGCAAGCGCGTCCTCGCCGCCAACCAGCGGCCGAAGAAGAAGGAGTCGTGAGGGCGCGGCGGGCGCGGGCGGGTCGCACGGAGCGGGGGCGGCCTCAGTCGCCGGGCCCCGCCCTCATGACGCGCGGCCTCGCGGCGTAGGCCGCCGCGCTCGCCTTCGGGCCGAGGTAGCCCCTCCAGACGCGCTGCTCTTTGGCGACCGAGAGGATGGCCAGGACCAGCAGCGCTAAGATGAAGATGTCAATGGCGAAGATGACCCCGGAGTAGGGCCACGCCTCCACCGTGAAGTTGCCGACCTTGATGGGATTCTCCCTGATCTCTTTCTTCGTGAGGGCGAAGACGAACAGCGGCATCAGCACCGGGCCGATGAAGAGGAGCCAGCGCCCGTAGGAGAGCCACGGGTGGATGCGGTTGCTGAACACCCACATCCTTTGGAACCCTTCGGCCTCGACGAGGAACGGCTTGTCCGACCTCGGCGCCGGCGGGCTCGTCAGCGGCGGACTGGTCAGCGGGGGGCTCGTCAGCAGCGGGTCCGGCCCGGCGGCCTCCTCCCAGGGGTCTTTTAGCTGCTCGTGCACCTTCTCGCGCAGGTGCAGGCAGATGTGGTAGATGTCGCGGTAGAGCACCAGCTCGTCGTCGAAGAAGATGAAGGCCAGCGGCCCGACGATGAGCGGGAGCAGCAGCATCAGGTGCGGCACCAGCGCGACGGCCGACGGGTCAACGCTGTCCTTGCCCGCGAGCAGCCCCGCGCCGGCGACGAACGCGCCGAGCACCGCGACCGTGTAGTTGAACGACTCGCGCTGCCTTTCGAGCCGCTGGTTAATCTCCTCCCTCAGCGCCGCGTACTCCGCCAGGTGGACCTCCAGGCGCCGCGCCTTCAGGTTCTCCGACATCTCTTCTTCACCCGTCATCTCTCTCCTCCCTCTTTCGTGACGCGGGGCGCGGGCAGCCTTCAGAGGTTGCGCAGTTGGCCGTTGTCCACGGCGAGCGTCGCGCCGTTGACCGAGCGCGCGTCGTCCGAGGCGAGGAAGCAGATGGCCGCGGCGAGGTCGCGCGCGTCGGCGACCGGCCCCGTCAGCTTCTCGACGCCCGACTTGAGGTTCGGGTTCGACCAGAGCATCGGCGTGTCCACGGCGCCGGGCGCGACGCAGTTGACGCGCGTGCCCGACTCGGCGCACTCGGCGCTCAGGCCGCGCGTGAACGCCTCGACCGCGCCCTTCGAGGCGGCGTAGGGGACGACGTTCGGGACGGTCTGGTGCGCGTGCACCGAGCTGACGTTGACGACGGCGCCGCCCCTCATGTGCGGCAGCGCATACTTGCAGAAGAGGAACATCGAGAAGACGTTGACGGCGAAAAGGCGCTGCCAGTCCTCCTCGGCGAGCGAGACTATGGGGTCGAACGTCATCACGGCGGCGTTGTTGACGAGCACGTCCACGCGGCCCCAGCGGGCGACGACCGCCTCGACGGCGGCACGCGCCTCGGCCGGCGCGGAGACGTCGGCCCTCTGGAAGACGGCCTCGCCGCCCGCCCCGACGATGGCGCGCGCGACCGCCTCGCCGCCCGCCTCGTTGACGTCCACGACGGCGACGAGGCCGCCGAGCGCGGCCAGCCGCTCGCACGTCGCGCGCCCGATGCCCGAGGCGCCGCCCGTCACCACGCAGACCTTACCCGCGAACCGTAATTCCATCGAGCCCTCCTCCCGCGCGCACGCGCCGGGACGTTCGTAAACCTTCGGCCGCGGCGCCGGCGCCGCCCGCGCCGCGCCCCTCGGACTTGACAGCCCGCGGGGCGCGCCGTAAGTTTGCCACGCTATCCCAACATCCTGACGGCCGAAGGCGGTGGAAGTGAACGACAGGGTCTGCTGGAACTGCGGGCATTTGCAGGAGCACCACACCATCGCGGGCGGGTGCTCCTTCGCGCCGGAGGGCGCGGAGCGTTGCGACTGCGCGCGCTACGAGGACAGCGAGTACAGCGGCGAGCAGCGCAAGCGCGACACCTACACGCTCTCCGACCGCCGCCGCCTCCTGAACGCGCGCAAGGGGCGGCGTTAGCCGGCGCGGGCCGCGTCCGGGCTTCAGCGCCGCGCCTCGCGCGCCTCCGCTTCCGGCGCGCCGGCTTCCGGCTCGTCGGCTTCCGGCTCGTCGTCGTCTTCGGGCCGGTAGGGCTCGTAGCCGGTGGCGTCGTCGTAGTAGTAGCTGCCCGGCCCGCGCCCGGGGCGCGACTCGCCCGCCGGTTTTGTTGTATCATCCCGCCGCTCTGTCACCTTCAAAGTCTCCCTGAAAATCAGAACGCGAGTCTGTGCGCGCGCGGGGGCGCGGCGTCAGGATTATACCGCCGCGCGGCGCGCGCGTCGCCGGAACCGAGAGGACTTCATGCGAGGACAAAACTTGCGGCGCGCCGCCGCGTCGTGCGCGGTCGTCGCCGCGCTGCTCTTCCAGCAGGCGTTCGCGCGCCAGCAGCCGAGGCCGGCGCCGCAGCCGCAGGCGAGGCCGTTCGAGTTGACCGTGGACAGCATCATGCGCGGGCCCGACCTCGTCGGCTACGCGCCCGCGGGCGTCTACTGGTCGCAGGACAGCGCCCGCGTCTTCTTCCGCTGGAAGCGCGCGGGCGAGCCGCGCCTGAAGGAGACGGACCTCTACGTGGTCGCCGCCGACGGGACGGGCCTGCGTAAGCTCACCGACGCGGAGGCGCGTCAGGCGCCGCCCGCCGGCGGCGAGCTGTCGAAGGACAGGCGGCTGACGGTCTTCGCGGAGGAGGGCGACGTCTTCCTCTACGACCACGCGAAGAACGAGCGGCGGCAGTTGACGCGGACGGTCGAGGCCGAGTCGAACCCCCGCTTCACGCGCGACCAGCGCGGCGTCTACTTCACGCGCCAGAACAACCTCTACCTGATGTCGCTCGACGGCGGCTCGCTCGAACAGTTGACCGACATCCGCACGCCCGCCCCGGCCGGGGGGGGGGGCGCGGCGGCGCAGGCGGGCCCGCGCGCCGCCGGCGCGGGCGAGAATCAGGAGTATCTTCGACGCGAGGAGCGCCGCCTGCTCGACGCCGTGCGCGAGCGCGCCGAGCAGCGCGAGGCGCAGGAGCGCCAGCGGCGCGAGCGCGACAAAGACAGGCGCAAGCCCTTCACGCTGACCGCCGGGCAGGTGGTGACGAGCCTCCTGCTCTCGCCCGACGGCTCGCAGGTCGTCCTGACCCTCAGCGAGCCGCCGGCGGGCAAGACCGCCATCGTCCCGAACTACGTCACGGAGGCCGGCTACACGGAGGACATACAGTCGCGCGCGAAGGTCGGCGACGCGCAGGGGCGCACGCGGCTCGGCCTCGTCTCGGTGGCGACGGGCGAGGTCCGCTGGGTCGAGACGGGCCTGCGCGCCGAGGTCGCCCCGCGCGTCCAGCAGCGCACCGAGCAGAACGCGACCGAGCCCGCGCAGCGCGAGACGGGCGCGCAGCAGACCGGGCAGCAGCAGCAGGGCCAGCAGTCGCAGACGGGCGCGCAGCAGACGCAGCAGCAGACCGGCGCGCAGACGCAGCAGCAGGGGGGGCAGAGGCCGCCCGTCCAGCAGTCGCAGTCCCAGCAGACCGAGTCGGGGCAGCAGGCGCGCGACCGCGACGTGCAGCTCTTTCAGTTGCAGTGGTCAGAGGACGGGACGCGCGCGGCGCTCCTGGCCCGCGCGGCCGACAACAAGGACCGCTGGGTGCTGGCGCTCGACCCCGTGACGGCGAAGACGCGCGTCGTCGCGCGCGTCCACGACGACGCATGGGTCGGCGGCCCCGGCTCGTTCACGCTGGGCTGGCTGCCCGACAACCGGCGCGTCTACTTCGTCTCCGAGCGCGACGGCTGGGCGCACCTCTACACGGCGCCGTCGGACGGCGGCGAGCCGGCGCAGTTGACCTCCGGGCGCTTCGAGGTGTCCGACGTGCGCCTCTCGACCGACAAGACGAAGTTCTACTTCACTTCGAGCGAGGGCAGCCTCTTCGAGCGCCACCTCTACTCAATGTCCACCGAGGGCGGCGCGCGCACGCGCCTGACGACGATGGCCGGCGGCAACCAGGCCGACGTCTCGCCCGACGGGCGCACGCTGGCCGTCGTC
The DNA here is from genome assembly GCA_036387195.1 of Pyrinomonadaceae bacterium. Classification (GTDB taxonomy): domain Bacteria; phylum Acidobacteriota; class Blastocatellia; order Pyrinomonadales; family Pyrinomonadaceae; genus QHXN01. The sequence continues at coordinate 16,236 of DASVUF010000218.1, forward strand.
CGCTCCTACGCCAACCGCCCGCCCGAGCTGTACCTCCAGCCCAACCGCCCCGCGCCCGTCCAGAACGCGCAGGCCGCCGGCGCCCCCCCGGCGACGCCGGGCGCGCCGACGAACGCCGCCGCGCCCGGCCCCGAGGTCAGACAGGTGACGACCTCGCCCGTCCCCGAGTTCTTCGGCCACGACTGGAGCGACCCGCCGATTGTGAGCTTCCGCGCGCGCGACGGCGCGAGCGTCTACGGCCGCCTCTACAAGCCGGCCGCGGCGCAGCGCGGCGGCCCGGCCGTCGTCTTCGTCCACGGCGCGGGCTACCTGCAGGACGTGCACAAGTGGTGGTCAACCTACTACCGCGAATACATGTTCCACCACCTGCTCGCCGAGCGCGGCTACACCGTGCTGAGCATTGACTACCGCGGCTCGGCCGGCTACGGGCGCGACTGGCGCACGGGCATCTACCGCCACATGGGCGGCAAGGACCTGGACGACCACGTGGACGCCGTCCGCTACCTCGTCGCCGAGCACGGCGTTGACGCGCGCCGCGTCGGGCTCTACGGAGGCTCTTACGGCGGCTTCATCGCCCTGATGGCGATGTTCACCACGCCCGACATCTTCGCCGCGGGGGCGGCGCTGCGCCCCGTCACCGACTGGGCGCACTACAACCACCCGTACACCGCCAACATCCTCAACGAGCCGCAGGACGACCCCGAGGCGTACCGCCGCAGCTCGCCCATCTACTTCGCCGCCGGGCTCAAGGGGCCGCTCCTCATCTGCCACGGCATGGTGGACACCAACGTCCACTTCCAGGACACCGTCCGCCTCGTCGAGCGCCTCATCGAACTGCGCAAGGAGAACTGGGAGCTGGCCGCCTACCCCGTCGAAGACCACTCCTTCGACCGCGCCGACAGCTGGGCCGACGAATTCAAACGCATCCTCAAACTCTTTACAGAACACCTACACCCTGACGCTGGCCCATCACCCGCCGGACAACGTGGCACGGAGCGCAAGCGTTAGGTGACTTAGCTGCCAGTGAGGCGCGTACATCTTTACCGGCAAAGCCCGCTGTTTCTTAATTGTGACAGCGGGCTTTGTTGTATCCTACACTGCAGCCGACCTTCCAACCTTTTTGGTGGACGACCCAGTTTGTTTTCATTTTAAAGGTTAGATTGGCGTAAATGG
>DASVUF010000219.1:0-31262 GCA_036387195.1 Pyrinomonadaceae bacterium
CAGATGGCCGGTCGCGCCGCCTTTTTTACCTGCCGCCTTTTTTACCTGCCGCCCTTTTTACCTGCCGCCCGCGGCCTACTTTCCTTCCCCCCCGCCGTTGTAAATCTCCTCGATGAGGTCGTGGTACTTCTCGTCGATGACGCGGCGCTTGACCTTGAGCGTGGGGGTCAGCTCGCCGCCGTCTATGGAGAAGTCGTCGGGGAGCAGGGCGACGCGGCGGACGCGCTCGTAGTCGTGCAGCGGCCGGGTCAGTTCGGCGACCTCGTTCTGGACGAGCTTGACGGCCGCGGGGCTGCGGCTCCAGGCGACGCGGAGCGTGTGCTCCTCGGCCTGCGGCGCGGGCAGCGCCGAGGCGAGCGCCTCCCAGTCGGGGACGATGAGCGCGGCCGGGGCCTTGCGCCCCGCGCCGACGACGACGACCTGGCTGACGTACTGGCTCTGCTTAATCAGGCTCTCGACGAGCTGCGGCGCGACGTACTTGCCGTTCGAGAGCTTGAACAGCTCCTTCTTCCGGTCGGTGATGTTGAGCCGGCCGTCCGGGTCTATCGCCCCCACGTCGCCCGTCCTGAACCAGCCGTCCTCGGTGAAGACGGCGGCGCTCTCGGCCTCGTGGCCGAAGTAGCCGCTCATCAGGTTCGGCCCGCGCACGAGGATTTCGCCGTCGGCGTCGGTCTTGAGTTCGACGCCGGGGAACGGCAGCCCGACCGAGCCGACGCGGTTGTTCTCGGGGCGGTTGGCCGAGACGATGCACGTCTCGGTCATGCCGTAGCCCTGGAGGATGACGACGCCCGCGCCGAGGAAGGCGTAGGAGAGCGCGGGCGACAGCGGCGCGCCGCCCGAGACGAAGAAGCGGAGGCGGCCGCCCACGCCCTCGCGCCACTTCTTGAAGACGAGGCGGCTGGCCACCTCCTGCTGGATTTCGAGGAGCGGCGGGACGGGCCGCCCCTTGTCCTTCAGCTCGGCGTGGCGCTGGCCGACCGAGAGCGACCAGTTGAAGAGCCGCGCCTTCAGGCCGCCCTCGGACGTGCCCTTCTTGACTATCTTGTGGAAGACCTTCTCGAAGAGGCGGGGCACGGCCGTCATGATGGTCGGCCGCACCTCGCGCAGGTACTCGCCGACGACGTCGAACGACGGCGCGTAGGCGACCGAGACGCCGTTCCAGCAGAAGACGTAGAAGACGACGCGCTCGAAGATGTGCGAGAGCGGCAGCACCGAGAGCGCCACGTCGGTCGCGTGGATGGGCAGCGCGCTCGTCACCGACAGGACGTTCGAGACGAAGGCGCTGTGCCTGAGCATGACGCCCTTCGGCTCGCCCGTCGTCCCCGACGTGTAGATGACGGTCGCGAGGTCTTCGGGCCCGACCGCGGCGAGCGCGCGGCCGAAGACCTCGGGCTCGGCCTCGTCAATCTGCGCGCCGGCCTGCTCCAGCTCGAAGAGCGAGAGCGCGCCCTCCTCCCCCTCGGCCGCGTCCGTGTCGAAGAAGACGACGCGCTCCAGCGTCTCGACCGGCTCGACGCCCGGGCGCGCGTGGCGGAAGACCTTCCGCCCCGAGACGAAGAGGACGCGCGCGCCTGAGTCTTCCAGGATGTAGCGCACCTGGTCGGGCGCCTGCGTCGTGTAGATGGGGACGTTGACCGCGCCGAGGCTGAGGATGGCGATGTCCACGACCGACCAGTCGGGGCGGTTCTCGGAGAGCAGCGCCACGCGGTCGCCCTTCTTCACGCCGAGCGCCGACAGGCCGAGCGCGACGGCGCGCACGCGCCGGATGATGGCCTCGCCCGGGATGTGGAGCCACTGCCCCTTCACCTTCAGGCTGAGCGCGTCCGGCTTCGCGTGCCGCGCCAGCGCCTCAAGGCACATCGCCGGCACGCTCGCCGGCGTCGCCGCGTCATTTGAAAGTTGAGCCATAAATTAGCACCGGGCGCCGGGGGCCGGGGGCCGACGGAAGCGAGAGGGCCGAGTGAAGGCGAGACGCTTCCTGTCACCCGGCCCTCAGCCCCCCGTCCCCCGTCACCGCGCCTGTATCCTTTCGGCGAAGTAGGCGACCGTGCGTTTGAGCCCGTCGCGCAGAGGGATGGAGGGCTCCCACCCGAGGAGCTTGCGGGCGCGCGTGATGTCGGGGCGGCGCTGGCGCGGGTCGTCCTTCGGCAGCGGGCAGGCGCGCACGCGCACCTCGACGCCGGCGGCGCGGCCGACCTCCTCGGCCAGCTCGCGCATGGTGAACTCGCCGGGGTTGCCGACGTTGACGGGGTCGTGGACGTCCACGCCCTCGGCCGCGCCCGGCTCGGCGTTCATCAGCCGCATCATGCCCTCGACCAGGTCGTCCACGTAGCAGAACGAGCGGGTCTGCTCGCCCGTCCCGTAGATGGTCAGCTCCTCGCCCCGCAGCGCCTGCACGATGAAGTTCGACACCACGCGCCCGTCGTTCTCGAGCATCCGCGGCCCGTACGTGTTGAAGATGCGGATGATGCGCGTGTCCACCCCGTTCTGCCGGTGGTAGTCCATCATCAAAGTCTCGGCCAGCCGCTTGCCCTCGTCGTAGCACGACCGCGGGCCGATGCAGTTGACATGGCCCCAGTAGTCTTCGGTCTGCGGGTGGACTTCCGGGTCGCCGTAGACCTCGGAGGTGGACGCCTGGAGGATGCGCGCGCGGACGCGCTTGGCGAGGCCGAGCATGTTGATCATCCCCATGACGTTGGTCTTGACCGTCTTGACGGGGTTGTACTGGTAGTGGACGGGCGAGGCCGGGCAGGCGAGGTTATAAATCTGGTCAACCTCCAGCAGTATCGGCTCGATGACGTCGTGGCGGATAAGCTCGAACCGCTTGGAGTCCATCAGCGTGAGGACGTTCTCGCGCCGCCCCGTGAAGAAGTTGTCGAGGCAGAGGACGTCGTGCCCCCCCGCGAGGAGCCGCTCGCACAGGTGCGAGCCGATGAAGCCCGCGCCGCCGGTCACAAGTATCCGCATCTTCTCTCCAGCCGTGAAGCCCAGGGGGTCTGCCGCCCCGCCATTGTAACAGCCAAACGCCCGCGCCGCCGCCGCGCCAAAAACCGCGCCGCCGCAGCGTCAAAAACCGCGCCGCCGCCGCGCCCGAGGCTCAGGCCGCCGCCGCCGCGCCGGCGCCGCGACCCGCAGGGTCGCCGCCGCCCGGGGCGGGCTCGCCCCCCTGCGGGTCGGCCGATTCGGGGCGGCGCCTGCGCCTGCGCCGGTGTCGCTGGCGGCCGCCCGCCTCCGGGTCCTCCACGCGGCCGTTGACGGTGGCGAGCGCGGCCAGCACGAGGAAGAGGAGCCCGTTGGCCGGCGTGTGCAGCGTGAAGTCGAAGAAGCTGTGGACGAGCGCGCCCGCGCACCCGCCCAGCGCGCCGAGCGCCACGCCGCGCCGGAAGCGGTCGGGCGACTGCATCCGCTTGAGCGCCGTCCAGAAGAGCGCGCCGAGGAACAGGAGCCCCAGCGCCCCTCCCACGAGCCCCGCGTCCGAGACGAGTTGCAGGTAGTCGTTGTGCGCCTGTTCGAGCCTGTACATCCCGTTGCCCGTGTCGTAGCGCGGGTAGACCGCGCCGAACGAGCCGAGCCCCGTCCCGAGCAGCGGGTGGTCGCGGAAGATTTGAATCGCGCCGCGCCAGAAGTGCGCGCGCCCCGTCGTCGGGTCTTCGCTGTGGACGGTGCCCGCCATGCGCGAGAGCGCGCCCTCGCCGCCGAAGTAGAGCACGCCGACGAAGACCGCCAGCACCATGGCGAACCCCAGCCCGATGCGCACGGCCGCCGCGCGCAGCCGCGACGCGCCGTCGCGCGGCTCGCCCTCGCGCCTGCGACCCCGCGCCAGCGTCGAGACGGCGGCCAGGAAGAGCACCTCGCAAATCATGCTGAGCAGCCCGCCGCGCGAGTTCGTCATCACCAGCGCGATGGCCATGATGGCCGACGCGAAGGCGTAGAGCGGCACGCGCTCGCGCGCCACCGCCCCCGCGAACAGCAGCCCCAGGGGCATCGCCAGCACCAGCTCCATGTAGCCCGCGAAGTGGTGGCGGTTGACGTAAGGGCCGAACGGGTCGGCCTGCTTCGGCTCGCGCACGAAGAAGATGGTGCGCGGGTTGACGAAGTGCTGCATCAGCCCGTAGACGGCGAGCAGGAAGCCGAAGATGACGACCAGCCGCGCCAGCAGGCGCAGCCGCCGCGGGCTGTCCACGAAGGCCAGCGCGGCGGCGAAGTAGACCGTCAGCCCCGCGAGCTGAACGAGCGCGAGGCGCGTGGACTGCGGGTCGAAGGTGAGCGCGCGCGCGGGCTCGACGCCGGCCGCCGCCGCCGCCGCCTCGGCCCCCGCGCCGAGCGGGAGCAGTTGAACCAGCCCGACGGCGAAGAGCCCGAGCAGCGGGACTTGCAGGAGGTTCCGGCTCACCCTCAGCACGCGCGTCCGCCACGCGTCCGCCATCCAGAGCGCGAAGACGACGGCGGCGCTCAACTGGAAGGCCGCGAGCGCCCACGCGTGGACGCCGCCGAAGGCCAGCGTCGTCGTCACGACCGCGAGGCAGAGCATGAGGATGATGAAGCGGCTCCAGACCGTGCGCGGCGGCTCGGCCGCGGCGCGCGGCGGGGCGGGCCGCGGCGGCGCCCCGTCGGGCGGGGCGGCCGCGAGCGGCGGGGGCGGCGCGGCCGGGGCGGCGACGAGGTCAGCGCGCTCCGGGGCGGCCGCCGCCTGCGCGTTCGAGGTTGAAGTCGTCATACCAGATTTTCCCGTAGATGGGGCAGACGTCGTCGGGGCAGCCCGCGCGGACGACGCGCACCAGCACGGCCTCCGTCCTCGGCCCGGCGTTGAACTCGAACGCGACCTGCTGCCAGTCGGACGTGCCGTTGGGCGCGGCCGTGCTGGAGGCGAGCGGCGCGTCGGGCGCGGCGGCGTCGGCGACGAAGACGAGCGGCGGCGCCGCCGTCTTCAGGCCGTCGGTCTTGAAGGCGTAGCTCAGGCGGTAGCGCGCGCCGGGCTCGACGACGACGACCTGCGAGACGTTGCGGAACTCGACCTGCCCCGAGGCGTTGAAGGCGACGCGCAGCGCGCGCCGCCCCTCGCGGGCGCCGCGCGCGTCCACGGCCACCTGCGCGCCCGGCGTCTGCGCCACGTCCCACTGGAAGAGCTGGCGGCCCGGCTCGCCGATGTCCGACTCGAAGCCGCCGTTTGAGACTTTCCCCTCGGCCAGCCCCTCCGCGCCCGACTCGACGAGCGCGCGCAGCGCGCGCCGGTGCTGCCCCTTCGCGTAGAGGGCGCGCGCGAGCGCGTCGCCGGCCCCGACGTTCTCGCGCCGCTCCTCGGCGCTCAGAGAGGCCCAGACGGCCAGCGCGTCGTCGAAGCGCGAGAGCGCGGCCAGCACGCCGACGAGCTGCGCGCGCGCCTGCGGCGTCTTCCCCACCGTGTCTATGACGCGCGCCATGTCGGGCCCGTAGACCTGCCACGCGAGGTTGAAGACCTGCGGCCGCAGGGAGGGGTCGGCGTCGGCCGCGCGCCGCAGCTCGGCGAACGCCTCCTCGTACCGCCCCGCGCGCAGCAGCGCGTTGCCGAGGTGCCAGCGCGGCTGCGCGTAGTTCGGCGCCAGCTCGACCGCGCGCCTGAGCGCCCGTGCGCCGCCCTCCGGGTCGCCGAGCGCCGCGCGCGCGCGCCCCACCTCCGTCCAGACCAGGTAGTCGTTCGGCGCGAGCGCCGCCGCCGCCTCGTACTCCCTCAGCGCGACGGGCACGCCCGCCGGGTCGAAGCTGATCTGGTGGAGCCGCGCCAGCATCAGGTGCGACAGCGGGTCGCGCGGCGCCAGCCGCACGGCCGCCTCGGCCGACTCGAACGACGCGGTCGGGTCGTTGGCGTAGGAGGCCGGCGCCGTCTCGGCCATCGTGTTGCCCACGCCCCACCGGACCCCCTGCCACGACGCCCACAGCGCCGCCGCCGCCAGCAACGCCAGCGGCGCGCGCGCCCACACCGCGCGGACGTTGATGAGTGCCACCTGTTCAGCCATCAGAAATCTGGCAGCCGGCGCGCCGGCCCCGGCGGAAGACCTTAGCCGGCCGGCCTCTCGACGTCGGCGGGCGGCTTGCTCACCGCGCCGCCGCCGGCCGCCTGCCCCTTAAAATTCGTGCCCCACCAGCTCTATCTCTATCCTCATCCTCTTGAGCGTGACGCGCGCGTCCTCGCAGTCGCGGCGGATGTCTGCGACGCGCTGGTCGCCGATGCGCGAGGTCGAGATGAGCACCTCCTCGACGCGGTGCTCGTCGCAGATGCGGCGCAGGTGGCCGTTGCCGCCGTAGACGCGCAGGCCGTGGATGACCTTGCCCTTCTTGAGCGGGTCGTCGTCCACGAAGCCGACGGGCGTGTACTGGAGCCGCAGGTTGTTGCGCATCTCGCGCAGGAGCAGCTCGCCCGCGTCGCCCGCGCCGTAGATGAGCACGCGCCGCCCGCCCGCCGAAGGGCTCGGCAGCAACTGCCGGAAGAGGCGGAACGCGACGCGGCTCCCGGCCAGCATCAGGAAGAAGAGCATCGCGTCGAGGACGAAGACCGCGCGCGAGAAGCCCTCGAAGCGGAAGGCGAAGAGCAGCGCCAGCACGCTCACGACCGACCCGGCCGCCACCGCCTTGCCGTAGACGATGAGGTTGTCCAGGCTGATGTAGCGCCAGATGCCGCGGTAGACGCCGGCCGCCAGCAGCGCCGACATCTTGACGATGATGAGCACGGGCGCCGTCGAGAGGAAGAGCCGCCACACCTCCGGCTCCAGGTCGGCCCCGAACAGCAGCACGTAGGAGAAGTAGTAGGCCAGGATGACGAGCAGCACGTCGAGCAGCACCTCGAAGATGCGCCGCTTGTACGACATGTCGACGAGGAACGCGACGAGCGGCTTCTCGCGCGCCGCCTGCACCTCGGCCTCGTCGTAGACCTTCACCCCGGCCAGGTAGACGCCGATGAGCGTCAGCACGACCGCGAACCCGAGCACCATCGCGATGCCGGTGTGGTACTCGAACTGCCGCACCATCATCGCCAGCAGCCCCGAGGCGGCCGCGAACCCGTAGAGCATCCAGACCGCGCGCCGCTCCGAGAGCCCGAGCGCCACCAGCCGGTGCGACGTGTGGTCGCGCCCGCCCTGCGAGGCGGCGCGCCCCGAGAGCTTGCGCACCACGGTGACGAGCGTCGTGTCGAAGATGGGGATGAAGAGGATGAGGACGGGGACGGCGATGACGACGATGAAGCTGCGGCCGCGGTCGCCCGACGCCGACAGCAGCGCCGCCGAGGCCAGGAAGAAGCCGACGAACATCGAGCCGCAGTCGCCCATGAAGATGGACGCCGGGTTCGAGTTGTAGGCGAGGAAGCCGACGAGCGCCGCGGCGAAGACCGCGAGCATCACCGCCTCGGTCGTCTGCCCGTTGGCGGCGAAGCTGGCGGCGATGAAGACGGCCGCGATGGCCGAGATGCCCGCCGCCAGCCCGTCCATGTTGTCGAGCAGGTTGATGGCGTTGGTGATGCCGATGAGCCAGAAGATGGTCAGCGCCATCGCGCCCGACGCGCCCCAGCCCCACGGCAGCGTCAGCCCGAAGTAGACGACCGCCGACGCGCCCAGCACCTGCCCGATGAGCTTCTGGTAAGGCTTGACGTGCAGGAAGTCGTCCACGAGCCCGACGACGAAGAGCGCCGTGCTCGCGCCCATCACGACCCAGCCCTCGCGCGTGTGCGGGACGAAGAAGAGGAAGGCGAGCAGCACCGACGCGTAGATGGCGACGCCGCCCATCATCGCCGTCGGCCGCTTGCTGAAGCGGTCGCTGCGCGGCCGCGCGATGACGTCGAAGCGCCGCGCGAAGGCGCGCACCAGCGGCGTCAGCGCCACCGAGAGCGCGAGCGCCACCAGCGCGGGCACGAGTTGGGTGCTGCTGAAAGGCATTGCCTGATTCCGGAACGGGTCTTCGGGCGTGCGCTAAAAACTATTAAATGCGCGGCGAGAAATCAAGCGCGTGGCCGCGCGCGCCCGGGCGCCGCCCCGCCGCGGCGCCCCCCTTTCAGGCGGACTGCCCGTCCTGCCGCCCGCTGTAGTACTCGATGACGGACTGGAGTATCTGTTCGAGCGAGACGGTGGGCCGGAAGCCGACGAGCGCGCCGACCTTCGAGATGTCGGGCACCCTGCGGGGCATGTCCTCGAACCCCTCCTCGTACGCCTCGTCGTAGGGGACGGTGACTATCTCGGACTTCGACCCCGCCAGCTCCTTCACCCGCTCGGCGAGCTGCATGATGCTCACCTCCTCGTTCGAGCCGATGTTGAAGACCTGGCCGACCGCCTCCTCCTTCTCCATCAGCCCGGCCAGCGCGCCCACCACGTCCTTGACGTAGCCGAAGCAGCGCGTCTGCCCGCCGTCGCCGTAGACGGTGATGGGGCGCCCGGCGAGCGCCTGCCTGACGAACGTCGGGATGACCATGCCGTACTGGCCGGTCTGCCGCGGCCCGACCGTGTTGAAGAGCCTGACGACGACCGTCGGCAGCTTCTTCTCGCGCCAGTAGGCCAGCGCCAGGAACTCGTCTATCGCCTTCGAGCAGGCGTAGGACCAGCGCCCCTTGGTCGTGGCCCCCATGACGAGGTTCCCGTCCTCCCTGAACGGCACCTCGGCCGACAGCCCGTAGACCTCGGACGTGGAGGCGACCAGCACCTTCTTCTTCTTCTTGTTCGCCTGCGCGAGCACCACCTCCGTCCCGCGCACGTTCGTCTCGATGGTGCGCACGGGCGACTCGACGATGAGCTTGACGCCGACGGCGGCGGCCAGGTGGAAGACGACGTCGCACTGGTCAATCAGTTCGGCCACGACGGGGACGTTGTGCACCGAGTCAATCGTGTAGTGAAACTTCGGGTTGCCCTTGAGGTGCGCGATGTTGTCGAACGAGCCCGTCGAGAGGTCGTCAATGCAGAAGACCTCGTCGCCGCGGCCGACGTAGAGGTCCGAGAGGTGCGAACCGATGAACCCGGCCCCGCCCGTGATGAGTACTCGCAAGCCTTTTCTTCTCCCTTTTTCAGTGCACGCCGGCCGGCGCGGCCCCCGCGGCGCGCGCCTCGGCCCCGGTCAGTTCTTCGTAGAGGCCGAGCACGTCCGCGACCAGACGCTCGACCGAGTAGTGGCGCGCGACGTGCTCGCGGCCGCGCTCGCCGAGCGCCGCGCGCAAGTCGCCGTCGGCGACGAGGCGCGCGAGCGCGCCGGCGAAGGCCTCGGCGTCGCCGGGGCGCACGCGCACGCCGCGCTCGCAGACCTGCCACGCGCCCGACGGGTCGCCCCCCGCCCCCGCGGCGCCGAGCAGGTCCACGACGCCGCCGACGGCCGTGGCGACGGCGGGGCGCGCGTTCGCCATCGCCTCGATGAGCGTCAGCGGCGTCCCCTCGTTGCGCGAGGTGAGCGCCACGACGTCGAGCGCCGGGTAGAAATTTTCCGGGTCGTCCCTGAGCCCCGCGAATTCTACATCATCCGCGAGCCCGAGCGCCCGCGCGCGCCCCTCAAGCTCGCCCCGCAGGTGGCCGTCGCCCACGACGACGAAGCGCACGCGCCCCGCGCCGCCCTCGCGCGCCCCGGCGCCGCCGGCGGCCGCCGCGCGGCGCGCCTTGAAGAGCGCGGCGGCTTCGAGGAAGAGGCGGTGGTCCTTGACCTCCGTCAGGCGGCCGACGATGCCGACGAGCAGGTCGCGCTCGCCCGCGCCCCACTCGCCCCGCAGGCGCGCGCGCCGCCCCCGCCACCCGTCGAAGGCGGCCGTGTCCAGGCCGAGCGGGATGACGCGGAACTGCCCGCGGCGGCCGACGCGGAAGCGGCCGTTTATCTCTTCGAGCTGCTGCGGGCTGATGACGACGACGCGGTCCGTGAGGCGCGCGAGCGCCCGCTCGACGCCGAGGAAGAAGCGCGTCTTCCAGCGTCCGTAGTAGCTGTGGAAGATGTGGCCGTGGTAGGTGTGCACGAAGCGGCACGGCCGCGGCCGCCCCGCGAGCGCCGACGGCGTCAGGTAGCGGTAGAGCGCCCCGGCCGCGCGCCCCACGGCGCCCGCCTTCGCCGTGTGCGTGTGGACGACGTCGGGGCGCTCGCGCAGCATCAGCCGGTAGAGCTTCCAGACGGTGACGGCGTCCTTCGGCGAAAGCTCGCGGCTCATCTCGGGGATGACGCGCGGGCGGACGCCCATGGACTCGGCGAAGTACGTCATGTCGTCCTCGCCCGGCGGCACGACGCCCGCCACCAGCAGCGATTCGACGCCCCGCGCCCTCAGGCGCGACTCCAGCCAGGCCACGTGCCGCGCCGGCCCCCCGACGTTCAGCCGCGCGATGATGCGTAGGACTTTCATGAAACGGTAGACGCGCAGTCGGCGGACGGCGGACGCCGGTCGGGGGACGGCGGCCGGCGGAAGAATCACCCCGCGGCGGGCCGCCCCGGCGTCGGCCTCAGCGCGCGGAGGCGGGGGCCGCCGCCGGCCGACCGGCGTCCGCCGTCCGCCCCCTTTTAGTCTCCCATCGTGAAGATGGTCTGGGGGTCGTCCTCGTGTCGGATTTCGTCCACCTCCTCGCGGCGGCCCTGGCCCGCGTAGAGGCGGTCGGGGAGGTTGACGACGAGCCCCGTCGCGTGACCCACGTTGCGGTAGGCGTGGACGACGCCCTTCGGGACGACGACCGCGCGCGGCGCGTCCTCGCCCGCGTAGACGGTCATCACGCGGCCGTAGGTCGCCGAGTCCGGGCGGTTGTCCCAGAGGCGCAGCTTGAAGTTCGACGGCCCGAGGAAGCAGAAGTGGTCGGCCTGGTCCCTGTGCTCGTGCGGCCCGCGCACGAAGCCCGGCAGCGTCGTCGAGGCGTAGGCCATCGCCGGCCGGAAGCCTTCCGTCTCGCCGTCGTCGTCGCGGTACAGCTCGGCCAGCCAACCGCGCTCGTCCAGGTGCTTGCGCAGGTCGCGCACGACGACGCCCTCTATCTTCCCGCGCGAAAGGTCGGCGGCCTCAAGCGCCGTCAGCGCGCCGCCTTCGGCCGCCGTCGCGGCCCCGTCCGTCTCGCGGCGCGCGGCCGCGCCCTCAGCGTGCGATTCCGGCTTCGGCTGCATCCGCGCCCTCCGTGTGGCCGGCCGCGCGCCCCGCCGCGCCCGCCGCCGCCTCGTCCGTCTTGTTCGCGCCCGTCTGGGCCACCATGTTCGAGGCGCGCAGCAGGCTCTCGAACGTGCCGGCGTCCGTCCACCAGCCGTCCAGCTCGTCCCACGTCATCTCGCCGCGCTCGATGTAGGCGTTGTTGACGTCCGTAATCTCAAGCTCGCCGCGCCCCGAGGGCTTGAGCGTCTTGATGATGTTGAAGACGTCGGCGTCGTACATGTAGATGCCGATGACGGCGTAGTCCGACTTCGGGGCCTTGGGCTTCTCCTCGATGCGGACGACGCGGCTGCCGTCCAGCTCGGGGACGCCGAAGCGCTGCGGGTCGGGCACCTTCTTGAGGAGAATCTTGGCGCCGCCGCCCTGGTGTCGGTAGGCGCGCGCGGCCCTGCAAATGTTCTTCTCGATGACGTTGTCGCCGAGCACGACGCAGACCGGCTCGCCCTCGGCGAAGTCCTCGCAGAGGTCGAGCGCGGCGGCGATGCCGCCCTCGCCCTCCTGGTAGGTGTAGTTGATGTGCTTGAGGCCGAACGCCTTGCCGTTCTTGAGCAGCTTGAGGAAGTCGCCGGCCGAGTTGCCGCCCGTGACTATCATGATGTCGTTGATGCCGGCGTTGACGAGCGTCTGGATGGGGTAGTAGACCATCGGCTTGTCGTAGACCGGCAGCAGGTGCTTGTTGGTGACGGCCGTCAGGGGTCGCAGGCGCGAGCCCAGCCCCCCGGCCAGAACGATGCCTTTCACTTGAACAGTCTCCTCCGCTCTTCTTCTCTGACTCCTTCGGCCCGGCGCGCGTCAGAGCTTGACGGCCCAGGTCTCGATGTACGTGCCCAGCTCGCCGTAGCCGCTCGCCGCCGTGACGGCGCGCGCCGCGAGGCGTTCGAGCGCGCCGACGGCGCCGCCGCGCCCGGCCGGCACCATGGACTCGCCGGCGTAGACCCGCCACTCGCGCGCCTCCAGCCCGTGCTTGGCGAGCAGCGCGCGCAGGCTGCGCGGGTTGAAGCCGAAGACGTGGAACGGCTCGAAGGTCGGCGCGACGTTGACGACCCAGTCGCGGCCGCGCAGCCTCTGGTAGAGGTTGCCCAGCCGGAAGTAGAGCCCGCCCTCGTTCGGCACGTCCACGAAGAAGGCGCCGCCCGGCCTGAGCACGCGCGCTATCTCGCGGACGGTCGCGTCCGGGTCGTAGAGGTGTTCGAGCACGGCGGCGAGGACGACGGCGTCGAACGACCCGTCGGCGAGGCCGCACCGCTCGATGGGCTCGCGCAGCACGCGCGCGCCCGAGCGCCGCTCGGCGTAGTCGGCGAACGACGGCGAGAGGTCTATGCCGACCGCCTCCCACCCGGCCTCGCGCGCCGCCACCAGCACGTCGCCGCGCCCCGACCCGACGTCGAGCAGCCGGCCGCGCCCGCCCGTCAGCCGCGTCGCCCCCTCGACCATGCCGCGCGCGCTCTCCAGCTTGCGCGCGGCGTCGTGGTTCTGGAAGTACTCTTCGGGGTCGAGCGCGTAGAGCTGGCCGACGCCCTCCGCGGGCAGCGGCATCGGGTTCGGGAAGACGAGCCCGCACGCGCCGCAGCGCCAGATGCGGCACTCGACGCCCGCGCCCTCGCGGTGCGCCGCGCCGCCGCGGCGGCCGACGTACTTCGTCGGCGGCCGCCGGCAGACGGGGCACTCCTGCGCCACCCAGCGGTAGCCGTCGCGGACGTCGCCGCCCTCCCCCCCGCTCACTTTCGAAACCGTCACTTTTGAAACGTCAGCCATTCGCGTTCGCAAGGGCGGCCGCCTTCAGTCCACGAACCGCTGGAACCAGAGTTCGAGCATCAGCAGCGTCCAGAGCTGGTGCGTGTGGTCGCGCTCGCCGCGCGTGTGCAGCTCGACGAGGCGGCGGACGGCCTCCGGGCGGAACAGCCCCCGCCGCGAGGCGCGCTCCGAGAGCAGGTTCTCGCGCAGGAAGCCCTGCATCTGCCCGCGGAACCAGTGGCCCACGGGGACGCCGAAGCCCATCTTCCCGCGCGTCAGGTTCTCCGACGGCAGCAGCTTCTGGAGCGTCTTCTTCAGGATGTACTTGGTCGTCAGCCCCCGCAGCTTCAGGTTCTCGGGCAGCGAGGCGGCGAACTCGATGACGTGGTGGTCGAGGAACGGCGAGCGCGCCTCCAGGCTGACGGCCATGCTGGCGATGTCCACCTTGACGAGCAGGTCGTTGGGCAGGTAGGTCATCGTGTCGGCCAGCAGCGCCGCGTCCACGACCCCCGCCCCGTTGGCGCGCGCGAACCACGGGCGCAGCCAGCGCGACTGGTCCTGGCCGGCAACCTCGGCGCCGAACCCCTCGCTGTACAGCTCGTCCTTCATCTCCTGCTGGACGATGCCGACCCAGCTCAGGTAGCGTTCGACGGGCGGCATCGAGGCCGCGCGCAGGAAGCGGCGCGCCTTGCGCGCGCGCGTCGGGCGCAGCTCCGAGATGGGGAGCATCTCCATCGCGCGGCGGATGACCTGCTCGCGCAGCACGCCGGGCAGCCGGCGGTAGCGCTCCGACAGGCGCATCGCCGCGTAACGCTCGTAGCCGGCGAAGCACTCGTCGCCGCCGTCGCCGTTGAGCGCCACGGTGACGTGCCGCCGCGTCTCGCGCGCGACGTAGTAGGTCGGGATGGCCGACGAGTCGGCGTAGGGCTCGCCGTAGTGCTCGACGAGCGTGGGCAGCACCTCCATCGCGTCGGGGCGGACGACGAACTCGTGGTGCTCGGCGCCGACGCGCTCGGCGACGCGGCGCGCGTGGTGCAGCTCGGAGAAGTCCTGCTCCTCGAAGCCGATGGAGAAGGTCTTGACGGGCGTCGAACTCTCCTCGGCCATCAGCGCGACGACCGCCGACGAGTCGATGCCGCCCGAGAGGAACGCGCCGAGCGGCACCTCCGACATCAGGCGGACGCGCACCGCGTCGCGCAAAAGCTCCAGCGCGCGCTCGCCCGCCTCCTCCTCGGTCACGCTGATTTTCTTCGAGAAGTCGGGCTCCCAGTAGCGCTCTATCTTCATCCCGCCGTCGGCGCCGAGCGTCAGCGAGTGCCCCGGCTCCAGCTTCCGTATGTCGCGGTAGGCCGTGTGCGGCGCCGGCACGTACATGAAGGTGAGGTAGTCGTCTATGGCCGCGCGGTTTATCTCGCGCCCGACCGCCGGGTGGAGGAGGAGGGCCGAGAACTCCGAGCCGAAGACGAAGGCGCCCGGCGTCTTCGCGTAGAGCAGGGGCTTCTTGCCGACGCGGTCGCGCGCGACGAACAGCTCCCGCCTCCGCTCGTCCCAGATGGCGAAGGCGAACATGCCGCGCAGGTGTTTGGGGCAGTCGGCGCCCCACTGCTCGTAGGCGTGGACGATGGCCTCGGTGTCACAGTCGGTGCGGAACGTGTGGCCGAGGTCTTCGAGCCGTTTTTTAAGCTCGCGGAAGTTGTAGATTTCGCCGTTGAAGACTATCCAGCGGTCCTGCTCCTCGTTGGCGATGGGCTGCTGCCCGCCCTTGAGGTCGATGATGGCGAGCCGGCGCATGGCGAGCCCGACGTGACCCTTGAGGTACGTTCCCTCCTCGTCGGGGCCGCGGTGGTGGATGGCCTCGTTCATCCGGCCGAGCACCGCGGCGTCGGCCGCGCGCCCGTCGAGGTTGACCATGCCGACGATGCCGCACATCAGAAGTTGACCCTTTCGTTGATGTCCTGCGCGATGCGCTCAAGCTCCTTCTCGCGCTCCTGATTCCAGACGGTGTAGCGACGCCGCGCCTCGGCCGCGCGCGTGAGCCCCGCCACCGCCTGCCGCTTCTCCGCCTCCGCCTTCCGCCTCTTGTCCTCCTGCCGCTCCTTGAGCAGCACCGCGCCGACGGCGACGAAGATGAAGTAGAAGACCAGAATCTGCGACCGCTGGCGGTAGGCCGTCCCGACGTTACCCTGGAAGATGGAGTAGGCCAGCGTGAGCATCATCGTAAAGAGCAGGATGGGCAGCGCCTGCCGCAGCCTGTAACTCAGCGTGAACCAGATGCCGACGATGAGCAGCGGGAAGGCCGCCCACCACACGACCATCTCGGGCAGCGTGATCATCTGCCGCAGGCTGGCGAGCTGCCACGGGAAGGGCGCGAACAGCAAATAGGCCATCCCCAGCGGGATGACGCTGATGGCCCCCGACGCCGTCGAGACGTCCACGTCGCCGCCGAAGCCCGAGTTGGCCGAGCGCGCGAGGTCGGCGCGGCTCGTCTGCACCGCCTGAAGGTTCCCGAAGCGCTCGTACTGCATGCTCGCCGTGCGGAGCACGCCGAAGTAGGTGAACCCCACGCCGAGCGCGCCGATGACGACGAGCTGCCGCGCCATGCTCTGCGAGCTGATCTGCCGCATCCCGACGACGAACGCGCCGCCGACCGCCGCCGCCAGCATGTAGAAGACGTAGAAGCGCAGCGTGAGGATGGCGAACATCGAGACCCCGAGCATGAAGACGTACTTCATGCTCATCCGCTCGCCGAGCCTGAGCGTCGCCAGCATGGCGAGCGCCAGCAGGAAGACGATGGGCCCGTCCTTGAGCCCCTGCGACGACCACAGCACCAGGCTCGGGTAGAAGGCGACGGAGAGCCCGGCCAGCTTCGCCACCCTGACGTTCTGGAAAATCTGGCGGGCGCAGAAGAAGATGACCGGCGCGGTCGCCGCCCCCAGCACGGCGTTGAAGAACTGCACGGCCAGCATGTTCCGCCCGACCACGGCGTAGATGGCCGCCACCAGGTAGAGCATCCCCCAGCCGCCGGCCACCGCCCAGTCCCCGACCTCGGCCGGCTGCGGCAGGCCGCTGCGCCACGCCTGCGCCAGCACGTTGCCGAACAGGTCGTAGATCATCGCGTCGCCGCCGAAGAACTCCTGAAGCTGGAAGGAGTTGATGAGCGACCCGACCACCATCCGCACCAGCAGCCCGGCGACGAAGACCTTGACGATGAAGGGGCGCTGCGCGCCCTCGCCGCGCGCCAGCATCGCGCCCGCCACGAAGGCGCAGACCGCGCACAGGATGACGGCCGCGGCGCCGCCCGGGATTGTGAGGGCGACCCCGGCGGCGAGGGCCAGCGCGAGTGCGGCGAGTAGAGCGTTCATAACCGGTCGTGTCGGGGAGTTGCGTAACCCTTAGTATTTCAGCAAAGGCGGCGCCGCCGCAAGCGGCGCGCGCCCCGCGCCCGCGACTTTCAGGCTTTCAGGGCGTTGCGCGCCGCGCCCGCCGCCACGGCCGGCGGCTGCGGGTCAGCCCCGCCCCCCGCCTGCGACGACAGCGTCCCGTGCGGCCGGGGCCGCGGCGCGTCGGCCGGCGCGCGCCTCCGCGGCGGGAGGGGCGGCGCGGCCGCCTGCCGCTCCAGCAGCTCCCGCCGCCTCTTGTCCTCCCTCCGCTCCATCACCAGCACCGCCCCGACGGCGACGAAGATGAAGTAGAAGACGAGAATCTGCGACCGCTGGCGGTAGGCCGTCCCGACGTTACCCTGGAAGATGGAGTAGGCCAGCGTCAGCATCGTCGTAAAGAGCAGGATGGGCAGCGCCTGCCGCAGCCTGTACTTGACCGTGAACCAGATGCCCATCACCAGCAGCGGGAAGGCCGCCCACCACGCCAGCATCTCGGGCAGCGTGATTGACTGGCGGAGGCTGGCGAGCTGCCACGGGAAGGGCGCGAACAGCAAATAGGCCATCCCTAGCGGGATGGCGCTGATGGCCCCCGAGGCCGTCGAGACGTCCACGTCCTGCCCGAAGCCCGAGTTGGCCGAGCGCACGAGGTCGGCGCGGCTGCGCTGCACGGCTTCGAGGTCGCCGTAGACTTCGAGCTGCGCGTCGGCCGTGCGCAGCACGCCGAGGTAGGTGAGCCCGAGCCCGAGGGCCAGCACGACCGTGAACTGCCGCAGCATGTTGCGCGTCGTCTGCGGCCGCATCCCGATGACGAACGCCCCGCACACCGCCGCCGCCGTCATGTAGAAGATGTAGAAGCGGAAGCACAGCAGCCCGTAGAGCGCGAAGAGCATCACCCCCACGTACTTCGCGCTGAAACGCCCGCCGAGCTGGAGCGTCGCCAGCATGGCGAGCGCCAGCAGGAAGACGATGGGCCCGTCCTTGAGCCCCTGCGACGACCACAGCACCAGGCTCGGGTAGAAGGCGACGCAGAGCGTCGCGATGCTCGCCACGCGCACGTTCTGGAAAATCTGGCGGGCGCAGAGGAAGATGACCGGCGCGGTCGCCGCCCCCAGCACGGCGTTGAAGAACTGCACGGCCAGCATGTTCCGCCCGACCAGCATGTAGATGCCGCCGACCACGTAGCCCATGCCCCAGTTGCGGAAGCGCGACGCCCCGAGCACCTCGGCGTAGCCCTCCCTGACGCCCTGCCAGTACTCGACGTACATCTGCCCGTGGTAGTCGTAGGTGAAGGCGTCGCCGCCGAAGAACTCCTGCAGGCGGAAGTAGTAGATGAGCGCCCCGACGCTCATCCTCAGCAGCAGGGCGGCGACGAAGACCTGTAGCAGGAAGCGGCTGTGAGTCGGGTGGCGGCTGACGCCGAGGCCGGCCGCGGCCGCGAGCGCCGCGCAGAAGACCACGGCCGCCGCTCCTTCGCCGGGGAAAACCAGGGAGACGCTCACAGCCAGCGCGAGCGCCGAGAGGGCGAGAAATGCGTTCATGGACTCTTAAAGCCTCGGGGGTTTTTGCGCGGCGCGCCCGGCGGTGACTCAAAGGGCCCCGGGGGCCGCCCGCGCGCGCAAAGGGGGAGACAAGCCTTAAAGGTCGTCGGGCAGGTCGGGCCGCGTCTTGTGCTCGACGAGGAAGCGCTCCTCCTCGCCGAGTGGCTTGCGCGGGCGCGCGGGGACGCCCGCGATGAGCTGGTACTCGCCCTCGATGCGGCCGGTGACGACCGACCCGATGCCGACGATGCAGCGGGATGGTATCACGCCTCCCGGCGCGACGCGAATCTCAGACCCGACGTAGGTCAGCTCGCCTATCTCGACGGGGCGCGTGCGCTGCCGGTTGTGCGTCCAGAGGCTGGAGTTGCGCCCGCCGAGGATGGTGCGGCGGCCGATGCAGACGCGGTCCGTGAAGTCTATCTTGTGGCCGGCGGTGACGACCGCGCCGGCGCCGAGCAGGAACCGCGGGTCGGTCGGGTTGACCACGTCCGGGTCGGGGATGGAGTTTATCTCGTTCATCCGCAGGATTTCGGCGTAGCGGCCGATGGAGACTTCGTCGCCGCCGCGGATGATGTTGAGGTGGCCGACGCGCGCGTGCTCGCCGATCGTCAGCCGGCCGACGCCGAGCACGAGGTTGAGGTGGCCGATGGAGACGTTGTCGCCTATCTCGCACTCGCGCGCGTCAATCACGCTCAGCCCCAGGCGGACGCCGCGCCCGACGCGGTAGCCGAAGAGCAGGCGGTAGAGCGGTCGCTTCAGGAAGCCCGGGAGCGCGGCGACGCAGAGGAGCGCGGCCAGGCGGAGTTTGCTGCTGCGGTGTGACATCGGAGGCGGAGAACTGTAGACGGCCCGCGCGGAAAATTCAACAGACGGCCGCGGCCGCCGCCCGGGGGGAGGGGGCGGGGCCGTCAGCCGAGCGCGGCGCGGAAGGCTTCGACGACCTTGGGCGCGTTGGCTTCGAGGCTGAAGCGTTCGCGGGCGACGCGCGCGGCGCGGCGCGACATCTCGCGGCGCAAATCGCCGTCGCGCACGAGCAGCGCGAGCCGCTCGACCCACTCCTCGTCCGTCCCGGCGAGGAAGCCCGTCCGCCCCTCCTCGATGACCTCCGGGTTCGAGCCCATCGGCGTGCAGACCGGCGGGATGCCGAGCGCCATGTACTGCGCCGTCTTCATGTAGAACTTGCGCTTGTTCCACTCGTTGACGGGCAGCGGGATCATCCCGACCTGCATCCGCCGCAGGTCTTCGACCTCGGTGTCGGCGCGCCACGCCTGCGCCGTGTATTCGACGCCCGGCAGGTCGAACTCCGTCCCGCCGATGAGGTGGACGCCGCAGTCAACCTTCCGCTGCAAGGAGCGCAGCGCGCCGGCGACGACCTGAATGTTCTTGACGGTCGTCGGGCTGCCGCTCCAGCCGACGGTGACGCGCCCGAGGCCGTCGGGCTCGGGGCGGTAGACGTAGCGGTTCGTGTCCACGATGGACGGCACCTGCCAGATGTTCTGGTTGAACTGCGCGGCGAACTCGCGGATGTGCGACGAGTTGACGATGACGACCTTGCTCATCCTGATGATGTCGGCGATCTTGCCGAAGAACTTCAGGTAAGACAGGTAGCCGTTCGAGGGGCTGCGGTAGGGGACGTAGAGCGGGTCGTCGAGCTGGTAGATGATGGGCTTGCGGCGCGCGATGCGCTTCTCCAGGAAGGCGGGCCCCAGCAGCGCCGCCTCGCGGTAGACGAAGACCGCGTCGTAGTCTTCGAGCCGCCTGAGCAGCTTGACGCGCTCGACGTAGCCGCGCAGCATCTCGGCCGCCTTCTCGAAGGTGTGGCCGGGCGTGTAGAGGATTTCGCGCAGCCGCTCGGTCTCGAACGGCGCCCAGTGGAGGCGGATGCCCTCGGGCTTGAGCACCTGCTCCCACAGCTCGATGCTGCCGCGCTGCCCCGGCGCGAAGCCGTAGCGGTTGGGTATCAGTGTCAGGACTTCCATCCGCGAAAACTCTCCGGGGCGGAGGCGGCGCCTCAGGCCATCAACTCGGCGAAGCGGCCGGCGCGCGTGGGGTGGATGAAGACGTAATTGTCCTCGACGACCTCGGCGGCCGCGACCTCGCGCAGGCGGCCGCGCCCCCCCTCGTCGTCGCGGTAGTGGTAGAGGCGGTAGCCGCGCTCGCCGAAGAAGCCGAGCAGCTCTTCGAGCCGGATGCCGAAGCCTTCGAGGAACCACGGGTTGATTTCGCAGATGACCGTCGGCAGCCCCTCGCCGATGACGCGCTCGGCGCCGCGGAAGGCCAGCAGCTCCGCGCCCTCGATGTCGCACTTGAAGAGCGTGACGCGCTCGGAGGCGGGCAGGAACTCGTCGAGCGCGACGACCTCGGCCGTCACGTCGCGCGTCCCCGCCCAGCGCACCTGCCGCTCGCGCCCCTCGCGCGCGTCGTCGCGCCCGCCGATGTAGGCCTGCCCGGCGGCCACCGCGCCCGAAGCCTGGACGGGGACGGTGAAGGTGATGCGGCCGGCGCGGTCGCTGCAACCCTTCTCGACCAGCTCGACGCCGCGCAGGCGCAGGAGGCGCGCGACGAAGCGCAGCGTGCGGAAGGTGAACGGCACGGGCTCGAAGGCGTAGACGCGCACGCCTTCGAGCCGCGAGAGGTGGTAGCTGTAGAGGCCGTAGTTGGCGCCGACGTCGAGCGCCGTCTCGCCCGGCCGCAGGGCGTGCCGGAGGAGGTCGAGTTCGGGCTCCGACCACTTGCCGCTGCGGATGTCCCACGCCTTGGCCGCGGCCTGTATGTAGACGTAGGTGTGCTCGTTGAGCACGGGGTAGAGCGCGGTCTTGACCAGCCGGCGGGCGGCGGAGTTGGCTCCCATCAGACCTCCGCGGCGGCGCGCGCCGGCGCCGCCGATGATGACGAAGCCGCCCCGCCGCCGCGCTGCGCCGCGAGCGCGCGCTCCGTCTCGTCGCGCGTGAAGTTGGCGCGCGGCACGCCGTAGTGCGTCGGCGACAGACGCCCCTCGACGGGGCGGCCGGCGCGCAGGTCTTCGGCGAGCCGGCGGACTAGCCCGGCGTTCTCCAACCGCTCGTCGCCCGCCTCGACGCGTTCGAGCGCGACGGCCGCGAGCCGCTCGTTGCCCGTCGCCTGGCAGACGTGGAAGAGGCTGTGGAGGTAGTCCTCGTTCGGCCCGCGCTCGAACTCCGTCCGCTCGCGGATGCCGCAGAAGCCGCCCTCGGTCGGGTAGAAGTCGAAGTACTCGACGACCTTCAGCTCCAGCTTGCGCGCGAGCCCGGCCCGCACGGCGAGCGCGCGCAGCGCCGCGCTGTTCTTCTGGAAGACCGGCACGCGCTTGACCCTGTCCTTCCAGGTGACGGGGAAGCGGCTCGACCAGAGCGCGTAGGTGACGGAGGTCGCCGAGGGGTAGAACGGCAGGTGCGGGACGTAGCTGTCCACGAAGGCGACGTGGTTGGGCGGGTGCGACTCGCGCCCGGCCAGCCGCATCTCGTAGCGCTCCGACGCGGCGTCGAGCAGCTCGGGGCGCGTGAACGTCCAGTGCTCGTAGCCGGGGCCGAAGGCGTTGACGGTCGAGAGCAGCATGTCGCCGTGGTGGTGGATGGCCTTGGTCGAGACGTCCGAGCGGCGGTCGGGCAGTGGTATCCAGCAGTTGACGGCGAGCCCGAAGTGCGGGTTGAGGTCGGCGTTGAAGCCGAGCACGGGGTAGTGCTTCTGGTTGAGCGAGCCGGGCGCGCGCAGGTGGCGCTCCAGCGCGCCGCCGAGGAAGCCGGGGTCGCCCGACATGTCTTCGAGGACGGCCGCGCTCCGGCGGTTGGCCTCGTGCTTGTCGGGCGCCGAGCGGAAGACGGCTTCGAGCGCGCCGAGGTATTTCTTCACCTTATCCATGATTTTCCTTGCGGCGGAGAGAACGGAAGTTCATACCACAGCCGCGCCGCCCCTTTCAACCGACCCCCGGGCGCGCGCCGCCGCCGACCCCGCCGCCGCGCGCGCTAGCGCGGCCCCGGCCCGCGCTCGACGCGCGAGCGCCGCCCCGAGAGCGTCACGTCGCCCGCGTTGCCCGTGAAGACGTTCTCGTCGGCGCCCGGCTCCTCGAAGATGCCGCGCTCGCGGTGCGGGGCGTTGAGGAGGATGGAGCCCATGGCGTCGCCGGGGTCGGCCGTCAGCGTGTTGTTGACGACGCGGTTGCGGCGCGCGCCCGCCTGGAGGTTGATGGGGAAGGTCGAGCCCGAGCCGCAGTTCTCGATGCGGTTGCCCTCGACGAGGTTGTCGCTGCTGCCCGTGTCGAGCAGGATGCAGCGGCTGCCGTGGTTCATCCGGTTGTTGCGGACGACGACGCCCGACGCCGAGCGCACGAGGATGTTGGAGTAGGCGATGCGCGAGCCCTGGTCGGTGCGGCGGCCGGCGATGATGGTGTTGTCGCGGACGACGACGCCGGCGAACTTCTTCGTCGGGTTCCCGGCGTTGACCGCGATGGCGTTGGTGGTCTTCCACCCGCCCCCGTCCTGCGCGCCGTCGGTGGCGTCAATCAGGTTGTTGCTGATGTCGAGGCCGTCAACGACGTCGCCCGTGTTCGGCTCGACGTCTATGACGGTGACGCCGGGGCCGCCCGGCTTGCCCGGCGCGTAGAACTTGTTGTTCGTCACCCTGACGTCGGCGCCGTTGGTCACGGCGAGGTTCTGCGACGCGACGCCGCGGAACGTGTTGCCGTCGAGCGTGACGTTGCGCGCGAAGTGGCCGTAGGCCGAGCCGCCCCCGACCTGGAGCGCGATGGTGTTGGTGCCCTCGAAGTAGTTCCCCGTCGCCGAGCAGTTCTGGCAGTTGCCGAGCGCGACCGTCTGGTAGGCCGAGTTGAAGTCGCGCCGCGCGCCGCGGAAGTGGCAGCCCGTGATCTGGACGCCGCTGCTCATGTCGCCGTTGCGCGTGCCGCCGGCGTAGTCCTGCGCGATGGTGTGGACGGGCGTGCCGTCGGCGCCGATGCCGGCGTTGACGTTGGCGGCGGTCGTCTCCTCCAGCACGGCGTCCCAGGACTCGCAGCGCAGCGTCGAAGAGTCCTTGAGCAGGATGACCGAGCCGGGCGTCGAGGCCGTGTAGACCCCGCGCTCGAAGAGCAGCGTGTGGCGCGGCGAGACGACGACGCGCGTGGCGATGTTCCCGCCGCCCGAGACGCTGATGACGCCCTCGCCCGCCCCCAGCCTCCGGTCGCAGTCGTTGACGAGCGCGCCGAGGTCGGCGCCCCTCGGCGCGGAGACGCGGCAGACGTTCCCAGACTGCCGCGGCGCGGGGCCGACCCGCGCGGGGCGGTTCTGCTCGGCGCCGCCGGCCGCGCAGGCGGCCGCGAAGAACAGCGAGACGAGGGCGAGCGTGTGTTTCTTCATAAGCCCTTAGAGGGCGCCGCGGCCCGCGCGCGTTGCGTTCTATTTTCGCCGCCGCGCGGCGCGCGCGCCCCCGCGAGGCGCTCGTAGAGCCTCCGGTACCTGACGCCGCCGACGCGCTCGATGTCGAACCGGCTCTCGGCGCTCGCGCGGCAGCGCGCGCGCAGGCCCCCCTCGGCTTCGAGCGCCTCTATCTGTTCGAGCGCGCGCGCGAAGCCCGCGTCGTCGAAGTCGCGGAGGACGACGCCGACGCGGTCGCCCTCGACGACCGCGTCCACGTCGCCGACTCCCGAGTTGCAGACGACGGGCAGCCCGGCCGCGAGGTACTCGGCTATCTTCGTCGGCGACGAGGAGAGCTTCGAGTAGCATGCGCGGATGAACGAGACGGCGACGTCCGACGCCTTCAGGTAGCGCGGCACCTCGGCGGGCGCGACCTTGCCGACGAAGTAAGAGTCTTCGGGGACGCCCAGCTCGCCGAGGCGCGCGGCGATGGCCTCGGGCGGCGTCTGCGTCAGCACGAGCGCGAACGTCGTGGGGTCGCGCCTGTGGGCGAGCGCCATGAAGCGCGCCGTCTCCTCGGCCATGTACCAGCCGCCGAACGAGCCGACGTAGACGACGACGCGGCGGCCCTCCAGATTCAGCCCGCGGCGCAGCTCCTCGCGCGGCGTCTCGTCGGCCGCGCGGAAGCGCCGGAAGTCTACGCAGCACGGGATGACCTCGACGGGGCGCCCCGCGGCGTCCGAGTCGGCGCGGCCGGGGAAGAGTATCTCGCGCGCCTTCTCCGTGAGCACGACGAAGGCGTCGGCGGACGCGAAGAGGAAGCGCTCGACCGACTTGACGCCGCGGTAGAGCGCGCCGCCCTCGGGCCAGACGCCGGCGTCCGTGTACTCCTCGGGCATGAAGCCGCGGATGTCGAAGAGCATCCGGGAGCGCGGGCGCCGGCGCTTGGCGAGCGCCGCCATCAGCGCGGGGACGTGGCCGCGCGCGTGCAGCACGTCGGCCTCGCCGCGCGCGGCGAGCCTCGCGGCCACGCGCGCCCCGACCGACACGTCGTAGAGCGTCGCCGGCAGCGAAGGCCGCTTGTGGTAAGCGCGCCAGTGCCAGCCGATGCCCTCGGCCGCGAGGCGGGCGCGCTCGGCCTCAAGCTCCCCGGGCGCCCAGCTCTCCTTCAGGCGCGGCTCGAAGGTGAGCAGGCTGACGCGCACGCCCGCCTCGACGAGCTTGCGCAGGTAGGGCAGGACCTGCGTCTGCACGAGCGGCTCGCGCAGTCCGAAGTAGCAGAGGTAGAGCGTGCTGACAGACATCCCTTCAGGGGTCAGAGGCCGGGGCCTCGCCCCCCCTTCCCTTCAGGCCCGCGCGCGCGGTCGCGGGCGAGCCACTGGAGCGTGCCGTAAAATGTCGCCACGTCTATGACGAAGTTGAGCCATGTTACCATCAACAAACGCGGCAGATTAAACAGCGAGGCCAGCCGGCGCGGCGCGGGCGCGCGCGGGCTCCACTGCCAGACGCGGCGCGCGCCGCGCGCGAGCAGCAGCGCCGGGACGGCGAGCCACGCCGGGCGGAAGAAGAGCCCCGCGGCGGCGAAAGCGGCGAGCAGCGCGTAGAAGCGCGCCACGCCGTACTGCCAGTCGCCGAGCAGGCCGGCGCGCGCGTTGTTGCGCGCGTAGGCGGTGAACTTCGAGAAGGTGCTGGCGAGCGTCGGGCGCAGCTCCCAGACGACGTAGGCGCCCGCGGCGTGCGCCGCCGGCACGCGCGCCGCGTCGAGCGCGCGGAAGAAGAGCAGGTCTTCGGCCGAGCGCAGGTCTTCGCGGAAGGGCCCGGCGCGCTCCCACGCCTCGCGGTGAATCATGCACGAGGCGGTCGAGCGCACGGGCTCGCCCGGCGGCGGCACGTAGACGACGGCCGCGCAGCGCGTGAAGAAGCTCTCGGCCAGCGCCTCGAACTGCCCCCAGACGACGCGCGCCCGCGGGTCGCCGCGCGCCGCCTCGCACAGCCTTTCGAGCCAGTCGGCGCGCGGCAGCGTCCCGGCGTCAATGCACGCGACCCACTCGCGCGTGGCGCGCGCTATGGCGAGGTTGCGGTTGCGGCCGGGCAGGCCGCGCTCCGTCTCGACCAGCACGACGGGGAAGTCGGCGCGGGCCGAGAACGCGCGGACGAGTTCGCGCGTGCGGTCGGTGGAGCCGCCGTCGCAGACGACCACCTCCGAGGGCGCGAGCGTCTGCGCGGCGAGCGCTTCGAGCAGGGGCGTGATGGACGCCTCCTCGTTCATCGCCGGCACGATGACGCTGACGCCGCCCGGCGGCGCGCACGCCGCGCCCGACGCCTCCGCGACGGCCGCCGCCGCCCCCCCCGACTGTGCTGTGCTCTCCAAAACTGTCCTTCGTGCCCCCGGCCTGAAATTTCAAACCGCGGATTTGAAATTCCGTTCACCCCCCGCGCAGCGCGCGGCGCAGGTCGGCGGCGAAGAGGCGGAGCGTCTGCTCGACGTCGCGGCGCTCGCGCCCGCGCAGGCGGCGGGCGGCGCGCTGGACCTGCAGCAGCGCGCAGGTCGCCGCGAGGTACGCGACGCGGCGGCGGCGCGGCAGGCAGCGCCGCTGGAAGAGCAGGAACGCCTCGGACTGCACGCGCAGCTTCTCCAGAGAGTCCCAGCGCTTCTGCGAGCTGGCCGCGCCGTGGTGCATGACGACCGCCGCCGGCTCGAAGACCAGCCGCCAGCCGGCGCGCGTGATGCGCAGACACCACTCGTTGTCCTCGCCGTACATGTGGAAGCGCTCGTCGAAGCCGCCGACCTCCTCGACGACCTCGCGCCTGACGAGCATCGCCGCGCCGCTCAGCATCCCCACGTCGCGCCGCCGCGCGTAGTCGAAGTGCTCGGCCAGCAGCAGGTCGCCGCGCACGCGCCGCGGCAGGAGCTTGTGCAGCCGGAAGCCGGTCAGCAGCGCCTCCCACGCCGCCGGCGAGTTGCGCCACACGCTGACCTGTATGGAGCCGTCCGCGTTCAGCAGCTTCGGCCCGGCCGCGCCGACCCTCGCGCCCGAACGCGCCGTCGCGACGAGCCGGTCAATGCTCCCCGGCGTGACCTCGGTGTCGGGGTTGAGCAGCAGCAGGAGCGGCGCGGCCGTCATCCCGAAAGCCTGGTTGTTGGCGCGCCCGAAGCCGAGGTTGTCGGCGTTCTCGACGACGCGCAGGCGCGCGCCCAGGGCGGCGGCCGACGCGCACGCCCTCAGGCGCGCGAGGCTGTCGTCGGCCGACGCGTTGTCCACGACGATGACCTCGAACGCGGCCGAGGGCGGCGCGCTGACGACGCTCTCGACCGTGCGTCGCAGCAGGTCGCCGCCGTTCCAGTTGACGATGATGATGGAAAGCTCCGCGCTCACGTCCCGGCCTTATGTAAGTCTCACGCGGGCGTCCGCGCCAGAAGGTCTTTCGCCGCGCTCGCCACGCCGTACGAGTAGCGGTGGTAGCGCAGGCTGAACAGCTCGACGAGCACGGGCCACGCGCGCCTGACGCGCGACCGCGGCAGCCCGCGCCGCGCCTCAAGGTGCGCGATGCGCGCGCCCAGCTCGGCGAGCGCCCGCCCCGACTCGAACCCCTCGCCGCGCGCCCCGAGCAGGCGGTCGCGGGCGGCGCGCGCCAGGGCCAGCGTCTGCTCGTAAGGGTTGGCGCGGCGCAGCGCCCCGCGCGCCCCGCCCGCGGCGACCGCGCGCAGGCCGCCGACCGCCGCCGCGCGCCCGAGCGGCCCCACCTGCTGCCCCGCGTGGCAGCGGTAGAGCACGAGCGGCTCCTCGACCGGCGCGACCTCCGCGACGCACGCGGCCATCAGCGCAATCCAGGCGTCGTGGATGACCGGCAGCCCGTCGGGTATCGGCAGCACGAGGGGCCGCAGCCCCGCGCGCAGCGCCGCGGTCGCGCCCGTCACCGTCGCGCCCGACAGCAGGTCGCCGATCCCCTTCCCCGACCTCAAACGCTCGCGCTCGGCCGGGTCAATCCCGATGCTCTCCCACAGCCTGCGCCCCGTGGGCCGCGCCGCCTCGTCGGCCACCTCGGCGTCGGAGAAGACGAGCGCCGCGCCGGGGCGCCGCGCGAACTCCGCTTCGAGCCGCGCGAGCTTCCCCGGGAGCCAGACGTCGTCCTGGTCGCAGAGCGCGATGAGGTCGCCCGCGCAGAGCCCGATGGCGCGCTCGAAGTTTTTCGTCGAGCCGAGGTTGCGCTCGTTGACGCTGAGCCGCACGGGGAACGGGGCCGTGGCGGCGAAGCGCTCGACGACGCGCGCCGTCTCGTCCGGCGAGCGGTCGTCGCAGACCACCACCTCGTCGGGCCGGCGCGTCTGCGCGGCGATGCTCTCCAACTGCGCGCCGACGAACGGCGCGCCGTTGTAAGTGCACATCGCTACGGAGAACTTCTCAGCCATCACGTCGGAGGGATGAGGGGCGGGGGGCGAAGGGATGGCTGGCGGCCGTCCACTCGTCACTCGTCCCCCGGCCCTTCACCCCTTCTCTTCCTTCCCGGCGACGGCGCGCAGGTCGGCGTCCACCATCTCGTCCACGAGCTGCTCGAAGGTGTAGCGCGGCTCCCAGCCCAGCTCGCGGCGCGCCTTCGAGGAGTCGCCGATGAGCAGGTCAACCTCGGCCGGGCGGTAGAAGCGCTCGTCAACTTTCACGTACCGCTCCCAGTTTAGTCCCGCGCGCGCGAAGGCGCGCTCGCAGAACTCGCGGACGGTGTGCGTCTCGCCCGTCGCCACCACGTAGTCGTCCGGCCGCTCCTGCCGGAGCATCAGCCGCATGGCGCGCACGTAGTCGGCGGCGTGCCCCCAGTCGCGCCGCGCGTCGAGGTTCCCGAGCCGCAGCTCGTCGGCCAGCCCCGCCCTGATGCGCGCCACGGTCGAGGTGATTTTGCGCGTCACGAACTCGAAGCCGCGCCGCGGCCCCTCGTGGTTGAAGAGGATGCCCGAGGAGCAGAACATGCCGTACGCCTCGCGGTAGTTGCGCGTGAGGTCGAAGCCGGCGACCTTGCTGATGCCGTAGGGCGAGCGCGGGTGGAAGGGCGTCGTCTCGCGCTGCGGCGTCTCGCGCACCTTGCCGAACATCTCGCTGGAGCCGGCGAAGTAGAAGCGGCATCGGGGCTGAAGCTCGCGCAGCGCGGCGAGGACGTAGTGCGTGCCGTTGATGTTGGTGTTGAGCGTCGAGAAGCCGTCGGCGAAGCTCTCGGCGACGAACGACTGCGCGGCGAGGTGGTAGCACTCGTCGAACTGCTGGCGGCTGAAGACGCCGAAGATGGAGGCGTAGGACTCGAGGCTCGCGGCGTGGAGCGTGACGCGGTCGAGCAGCCCCGCGAGCCGCGTGAAGCGCCGCGCGGGGTCTTCGAGCGCGACGCGGCGGACGAGCCCGTGCACCTCGTAGCCCTCGGCGAGCAGGTGCTCGGCCAGGTAGCTCCCGTCCTGCCCCGTGATTCCCGTAATCAGCGCTCTCTTCATGCTCCGCTCCGCCCCTCCCCGCTCAGAGCCTTCAGGCGTGGCGCCTGACGTATTCGAGCCGCCGCGCGATGACGCGCCCCGCGGCCTCGGCCGAGAACTGCGCGCGCACCGTCTCGCGCCCGCGCTCGCCCATCGCGCGCGCCAGCCCGGGCTCCGCGTAGAGGCGGCGCATCCAGCGCGCGGCCTCCGCGACGTCGGGCTCGGCCCAGACCTGCCGCGCCTCGTACGGGCCGTAGTCGCGCCCGAGCGGGACGAGCTTGTAGCCGACCGCGGCCGAGTTGTCGCGCGTCATGTAGTCGGTGTTGCCCGACCAGTCGGTCAGCACCGCCGGCTTGCCCAGGTACATCGCCTCGGCCGGCCCCATCCCGAAACCCTCGGAGCGGTGGAGCGAGACGAAGCAGTCGGCGGCGGCGACGAGCGAGACGACCTCGTCGCGGCTCATCACGCCGTCGAGGCGGAAGATGTCGCCGCGCCCGGCGGCCTCCTCCTCGGCGGCGCGCGCCACGGGGTCGGACGGGTCGGGGTTGTTGAACTTGAGCACGAGCCCGACGCCCGCGTCCTCCGCGGGGAAGGCGCTCTTGTAGGCGCGCAGCACGCCGACGGGGTTCTTCCTTTCGAGGATGCTGTGCGTGTCGAACATCGCCAGGAAGAGGAAGCGCCCCGCGGGCAGGCCGAAGTGCCCGCGCGTGAAGGTCTGCGACGCCTCGGCGCGCACGACCGGCGGGACGCGCACGACCGGGAGCGGCGACTTCATGCTGACGGCGTCCTGCACGAAGCGCGTCCCGACCCAAATCTCGTCGGCGTAGGCGAACTCGCGCGCCCACGAGTCGGGCAGCTCGGGCAGCTCCCAGTACCAGAGGTTGACGACGTAGGGCGCGGCCAGCACGCGCCCCGGCACGCCCGTCTTCAGGGGGTAGCTGTTGTCCGGGTGGACGCAGACGACCGTCACGTCGTAGCCCGAGGTCTTCGCCTCCCTGTGCGCCCACGTCAGGTCGCCGTGGCGCGAGGCGTTGCCGGCTTCGAGGTTGATGACGTTGAAGGGCTCGCCCGCCGCGTCGAGGGCGGCCGCGATGCCGCGCGCCGCCGTGCCGAGCCCCATCTCGGCGCGCGTGTAGCCGACGAGGTTGACGCCGCGCGCGCGGGCGCCGAGCCCGAGGCCGCGCGCGGCCAGCCGCCTGAGCGGCAGCGCGCGGCGCGCCAACGCGAGCCGCCGCAGCCGCGCCGCGCCCAGCAGACGCCGCGCGATTCTGCGCCCCGCTTCCGCGGCCGTCGGCGCCGCGGGTGGCGCGGCGTCGGCGTCAATGTCGGTTGAGACGGTCGTCTTCATCGTCACAGCGGCGCGCCCCTGTGTCGCGCGCCGAGCGCGCGCCGGCGCAGCGCCGCGAGCGCGCGCTCGGCGAGCCCGACAGAGGATAACAGACCCGCCAGCGACGCGTGACCGGCCGGCGGCGCGTAGCGCCCCTCTCGCCACGCCCCGAGCGCGCGCGCCACGCTCTCGCCGCGCAGGCCCTCCCTGACGAGCGGGTTGCGCAGGCAGAACTCGTAGAGGAAGCGCGCCGCCAGCCGCGCGCGCTCGGCGCGCGGCAGCCCCGAGCGCATCACGGCCCCCGCTATCTCGCGCGCCAGCGCGCCCCAACTGACCGGAATCGCGGGGCTGGCAGCAGCAGCGGCGGCGCCCGCCGCTGCCTTCGCGCCGCCTTCGGCCTTCGCGCCGCCTTTAGTCTCGACCTCGCCTTCGGCCTTCGCCCCGCCTTCCGACTTCGGGGCTTCGGCCGCGCCGAGCGTGGCGGCGGCGTCCTGCCCGCTCTTCTTCCAGAAGATGCGGTAGACGAGCAGCCGCTCCGGCACGGTCACGACCGGCCCGAGCAGACACATCTCGGCGACGAGCAGCACGTCGAAGCCCCAGACGGGCTGCGGCAGGCGCGTGCGCGCGAGCGCCGAGCGGCGCATCACGCCGTAGAAGTCGTACCAGTAAGTCGCGCGCGCAATCGCGCTCAGGCGCTCGCGCGCGGTCGCGCCCGCGGGGCGGATGCCGTGCGTGAACTCGCGCTCGCCTATCTCGCGCCCCTCCTCGTCTATGAGCCTGACGCCGGGGCAGCACATGACGGCGCGCGGGCTCGCTTCGAGCGCCTCGACGCAGCGGCGGACGAACGACGGCTCGCGCAAATCGTCGAAGGCCGCCCAGCAGAAATACTCGCCGCGCGACAGCTCGAAGGCGCGCCGGAAGTTCCAGACGGCGCCCATGTTCCGCTCCGCGCGGTGGTAGCGCACGCGCCGGTCGCGCGCCGCGTACTCGCGGCAGATGGCCTCGGTCGCGTCGGTCGAGGCGTTGTCCGAGACGGTCAGCTCGATGTCGGCGTAGTCCTGCCCGAGCAGCGAGTCGAGGCAGCCGCGCAGGTACTTCTCGCCGTTGTAGACGGGGAGGCCGATGCCGACGAGCGGGCGGCGGTGCTGTGCTTCGGCGGTCAACTGGCTCGCCCCCCCGTCGCGCGGCCGGCGCGCCCCCACGCGGACTCTTCGAGCCGCCGCCGGGTCGCCGCGTCGGCGGCCTCGTAATAGCGCGTCTGGTTGTCTGAGACGAGCAGATTATGCTGTTCGCCGCGGCGGAATGTAAAACTCTCGGCCCACTCCGCCGGCTCGTACCCGCGCCCGTCGCGCCCCACCACCAGC
>DASVUF010000220.1:0-15948 GCA_036387195.1 Pyrinomonadaceae bacterium
TCCGGTTCTTAAATTCGGTTCTGAAGTCGGGCTTGAAGTCGGGCTTGAAGTCAGCCCCGGCGAAGGCGCGGGCCGCTCGTCACGTACTCGGCCGGGTCGAGGCGCGCGAGGCGTCGGCGGAAGCGCCAGGTGAAGTCGGGCCACAGGGTCGAGTTGCGGCCCGTGCGGTCTAGATACCAGCTCGCGCAGCCGCCCGTCGTCCAGACCGTCCCGCGCATGCGGCGGTCAACCTCCGCGACGTAGGCGGCCTGCGCCTCGGGGCGCGGCTCGAACTCGGCCGCGCCGCTGCGCCCCATGTAGTCGAGCGCGCCGAGCAGCAGCTCTATCTGCGCCTCTATCATGTAGACGACCGACGTGTGGCCGAGCCCCGTGTTGGGCCCGAGCAGGATGAAGAGGTTGGGGAAGCCGGCGACGGTCGTGCCGAGGTGCGCGCGCGGGCTCCCCCGCCAGACCTCTTCGAGCGTGACGCCGCCGCGCCCGCGGACGCGCCCCGCGAGCGGCTGGTCCGTGACGCGGAAGCCCGTGCCGAAGATGATGGCGTCCACGGGGCGCTCGACGCCCTCGCCGTCAACGATGGAGCGGGCGCGCGCCTCGCGGACGGGCGCGGTCACAAGCTCGACGTTCGGGCGCGTGAGCGCGGGCAGGTAGTCGTTCGAGACGAGGATGCGCTTGCAGCCGATGTCGTAGTCCGGCGTCAGCCTTGCGCGCAACGCGGGGTCGCTCACAGCTTTAGCGAGGTGGCGGAGCGCGACGCGGCGGATGAGCCTTGAGAGCCGGAGGTGTCGGAAGCCGAAGACGAACAGCTCGCGGAAGGCGTAGATGCCGGCGCGCGCGGCGCGCTGGAGGGCGGGGAAGCGTCGGAACAGCTCGCGCTCGCGCTCGGAGAAGGGGCGGTCTGTGCGCGGCATGACCCACGGCGGCGTGCGCTGGAAGACGTGGAGCCGCGAGACGAGCGGCTGAATCTCGGGGACGAACTGGACGGCCGACGCGCCCGTCCCGATGACGGCGACGCGCTTGCCCCTCAGGTCGTAGTCGTGCGCCCAGCGCGCCGAGTGGAACGACCTGCCCTCGAAGCCCCCGAGGCCGGGAATCTCGGGCACGCGCGGCTCGCTCAGCGCGCCCGAGGCCATGACGAGGACGGAGGCCGTGTAAGTCCCCCGCGAAGTCTCGACGCGCCACAGTTGCGCGTCGTCGTCCCACGCCGCCTCGCGCACCTCGTGGTTGAAGCGGACGTGCGGGAGCACGCCGAAGTCGCGCGCGCAGCGGCGGAGGTAGTCCCAGATTTCGGGCTGCGCCGAGTAGCTGCGCGTCCAGCCGGGGTTGGGCGCGAAGGAGAAGGAGTAGAGGTGCGACTGCACGTCGCAGGCGCAGCCCGGGTAGCTGTTGTCGCGCCACGTCCCGCCGACCTCGCCCGCGCGCTCGAAGACGAGGAAGTCCTCCTCGCCGCGCTGCCTGAGCCTGATGGCCGCGCCCAGCCCGCCGAAGCCGCTCCCGATGATGGCCACGCGCGCGTGCGCGCCGCCGCCCCCGCCCGAACCCAAGCCCGCCTCCCCCGCGTCACGCCTCATCTTTGAAAATCTACACCGGCGCGAAGCAATTCCGTTAACATAAATTCGTAGAGATGTCATTCAAGGCTGAGACGGGAGGGGGCGAGCGATGTCAACGGCCGGGGCGGGCGGGGGGGCGCACAGCGCGCCGTGGGACTGTGTGCTGTCGAAGGAGGATGAGGGCGAGTGCCGCGCGGGCGCGCGCCCCGCCACCGACCAGGAGCACTTCGAGATTCTCTGCCTGTGCATGATACAGGCGGGGCTCAACTGGGCCAGCATCCGGAAGCACTGGCCGAAGTACCGCGAGGGGTTCCTCGGCTTCCGCGTCGAGGCGCTGGCGCGCGCCGACGCCGAGGAGGTGCTCGCGCGCCCCGGCGTCATCAGGAACCGGCGCAAGGTCGAGGCCGTCATCCACAACGCGCGCGAGTTCGAGTCAATCGCCGCCGAGCGCGGCTCCTTCGGCGCCTTCCTCGAAACGCTCCGCCCGCTGCCGGAGGCCGAGCGCGTCAAGGCGCTCACGAAACGCTTCAAGCAGGTCGGCCCGGAGACGGCCGACTACTTCCTGCACTCGGTCGGCTTCGCCGGCGACTGACGGCCGGCGGGCCTTCGGCGGACTCCCGCGTCAACGGGGGTCGGGCTTTCGCGTCAGCCGGAACGGGGGCAGGGCTTTCGCGTCAGCCGGGGTAGGAGAGGAGCGCGTCCACGATGCGGCGTGCGGCGTGGCCGTCGCCGTAGACGTATGCGGGGCGCGACATGCGCGCGTAGGTCTGCCGGCAGTCGAGCAGGCGCGACGCCTCCTCGACGATGCGCGCCTCGTCCGTGCCGACGAGCTTGACGCAGCCGGCCTCGACCGCCTCGGGGCGCTCGGTCTTGTCGCGCAGGACGAGCAGGGGCTTGCCGAGGCACGGCGCCTCCTCCTGCAGGCCGCCCGAGTCCGTGAGGACGAGGTGGCAGCGTTTGAGCAGGCGGACGAGCGTCAGGTAGTCGGCCGGCGGCAGCAGCGTCACCCCTTCGGCGCGCCCCAGCAGGCGGTGCGCCGTCTCCCACACATGCGGGTTGCGGTGGACGAGGTAGACGACGCGCACGTCGCCCTCGTAGCGGCGCGCCAACTCCGCCAGCGCGCGGCAGATGGATTCGAGCGGCGCGCCGAAGTTCTCGCGCCGGTGCGCCGTCACCAGCACGATGCGGCGCCCGGGCGGCAGCTCGCGTAACTCGGGCGGGTCGCACGCGCCGCCGGCGCCGCCCGCCTCCTCGGACATCTCGCGCAGCGCGTCCACGACCGGGTTGCCGGTGACGAGGACGCGGTCGGCCGGGACGTTCTCGCGCAGGAGGTTGTCGCGCGCGCGCTCGGTCGGCGCGAAGTGGAGGTCGGCGAGGCAGCCGGCGACGCGGCGGTTGCCCTCTTCGGGGAAGGGCTGGCGCGGGTCGTGCGTGCGCAGGCCGGCCTCGACGTGGCCGACGCGCACGCCGGCGTAGTAGGCGGCGACGGCCGCCGCCATCACGGTCGTCGTGTCGCCCTGCACGAGCACCCAGTCGGGGCGCTCGGCCGCGATGACGGGCTCCAGCCGGGCGAGCGCGGCCGACGCGACCTGCGTCGTGGTGCGCGCGCCGCTCATCAGGTCGAGGTCGTAGTCGGGCGCGACGCGGAAGACCGAGAGCACCTGGTCGAGCATCTCGCGGTGCTGCGCGGTGGCGCAGACGCGGCTGCGCACGCGCCCGCCATGGCGCTCAAGCTCGCGGATGACCGGCGCCATCTTGACGGCCTCGGGCCGCGTGCCGACGATGGAGAGGACTTTCAGCATCGCTCCGCCCCGCCGCCGCCCCCGCCCGAACCCGTGACGACCTCCGCGATTCTCCGAAGCCTGTGCGCGTAGGTGTGGTTGGCGAGGACGAACTCGCGCCCGGCGCGCGCCACCTCGTCGCCGCCCGGGCCGAGCAGTTGCTCGGCCCGGCGCAGCGTCTCCCTCGTGTCGGAACTCCAGGCCATGTGGACGCCGTTCGAGAAGCCGAGCCGCTCGTAGGCGTCCGAGTGCGAGGCGAGCAGCGGCTTGCCGCAGGCGGGCGCCTCGAAGGTGCGCATGCTGGTCATGTACGTGACGTCGTGGCCGTCCATCCCGCTGCGCTGGTTGTTGAGCCCGAGGACGACGCGCCCGGCGCGGTACTGCTCGGCGGTCGAGAGGTAGCTGGCCGCGCCGCGCCAGAATCGCCGGTAGCGGCCCGGCCACATCGGCCAGCCCTCGTAGCAGAAGAGCGTCAGCGAGTAGCCGGCGGCGACCAGAGGGTCTACGACCGTCTCGACGGCCCACAGCCGCGCCTCGTTCGAGTACCAGTTGGCGCTGACGACGAAGTCGGTCGCGCCCTCTTCGAGCGGCAGGGGGCGGTGCGACTCGGGCGAGCAGGCCAGCGGGAGCCACGCGACGCGTTCGTGCCCGAGCCGCCGGCGGTAGCGTTCGACGCAGGCGTCGTCGGTCGTGAAGACGAAGTCGGCCTCGGCCGCCTGCGGCAGAAAAGTCTCGAAGCTGTTCGGGTCTTCGATGCTCCACCACGCGACCGGCCTGCCGGCGGCGCGTGCGTCGGCGAGCCGTCGCGCGTCCCCTTCGGGGCGGCCGGCGGCGTTCATGGCGAGCGCGAAGTCGGCCTCGGCCGCGTCCTCCACGAAGCGCGCGAAAGGGTCGAGGAAGGGGCGCAGGAAATCCAGGTTGACGGAGAAGACGGCGGGCGGCTCCTGCGTCGCCGCGCGCGCCTCGCGGGCCGCCCCTTCGTCGGGCGTCGCGCCCTCGCCGGGCGCCGCGCCCTCGTCGGGCTCCGCGCCCTCGTCGGGCTCCGCGCCCGCCGCCGCTTCCGCCGTCGTTCGGCTGCTGAAGTCTTCCTGCATCGGATGCTCCGGCGTCAGGGCTGCGGGATGTAAGGCATCCTCACCTGTCGGATGACGGTGAGCGGGCCGTCGTTGACGGAGGGGACGCCCGCCCACTTGTCAAGCACGTACTGCCTGCGGCGGGCGTAGGCGTCGGCCGCGTCAATGCCGCGCTGCCCCATGATGCGCAGCGACGAGTGGACGCTGCGGTGCAGGTAGGTCATCCCGTAGAAGCGCTGCGTGGCGTAGCCCTTGAGCCCCATCTGGAAGGCGAGGTCGTTGTCCTCGAACCCCCAGCCGGGGCGGTCGAAGGGCGCGCTCTCGTCGAAGCGCACGCCGTCGTCGAAGACCTCGCGGCGGAAGAGGCCGTACTGCGTCCACGCCACGTCGTCGTTGGGCTGGACGCGCGCCGCCTCGACGCCGAAGAGGTACGGCGTCACGCGCGCCCTGTCGGGCGTGTGCCCCGAGGAGAGCGCGCCGACGCAGCCGAGCCGCCGCCCCTGGTTCTCCATATGCCGCAGCATGGCGAAGGAGGAGTGGGGGACGATTTCGATGTCGCCGTCCGTGAACAGAAGGTAGTCGGCCCGCCACTCGCCCACGGCGTAGTCGATTATCTGGTTGCGCGCGACCGAGCTGCCGCGGTTCTCGCCGTTGAGGATGAGCTTGCAGGGCGCGTCGAACTCCGAGGCGAGCGCTTCGAGCGCCGCGGGCGTGCCGTCAACCGAGCCGTTGTCGCAGAAGACGACCGACGCCTCGTGCCCGAGCCGGCGCAGCATCGCGGCCTCGGCGGCGAGCGCCCGCGCCGAGTCGAGGCTGATGTCGCGCGTGTTCCACGTCAGCAGCGCCAGCGCGACGCGGCGCGAGTCGGCGAACGGGGCGCGCGCCTCCCCCTTGCGGAAGACGCCGGCGACGCAGGCGTGCGCGTGCGGCGGCGTGTTGAGGAAGAGGCCGACGTCGCCCTCGCGCGGCTCCGCCTCGTCGTCGTCGTCGAGCGGGTGCAGGCCGTGGCGGCGGCACAGCTCGACGTGCTCGCGCACGGCGACGCGGTTCCAGCCGTTGAAGACCTCGCCGCCGTCGGCGCGGATGACGCCCGAGCGCGCCAGCGCCTCGTCGCGCCACATCGAGTCGAAGTAGAAGTCTGAGGTGACGACGAGCAGGCCGCCCGGCTTCAGCTTGCAGGCCATCTCGGCGACGAGCGCGTCGCGCTGTTCGGCGAGGAGGTGTTCGAGCGTGTTGACGCACACGACGCGGTCGAAAGACTCGTCGGGCACGCCGAGCGGGGGCGCGAAGCCGCCGCGCTGGACGGGGCTCCAGTGGCGGTAGAGCGCGTGCGGGTAGAGGCCCTGGAGGCGCGCGGCGAAGTCCACGGGGTTGATGGTGCAGTCGAGCACGGCGGCCGTGTTCGGCAGGCGCATGCGTTGGAGCGCGAAGGGCAGCTCCCAGCGGCGCATGCGCGGGTAGTCGCGCCCGTGGTTGAAGGCCGCGAACTCCGGCAG
The DNA here is from genome assembly GCA_036387195.1 of Pyrinomonadaceae bacterium. Lineage (GTDB taxonomy): Bacteria > Acidobacteriota > Blastocatellia > Pyrinomonadales > Pyrinomonadaceae > QHXN01. The sequence goes on from DASVUF010000220.1 coordinate 5,898, forward strand.
CGCGAGGTCTGCTTCTCTGGCGACGATCATTCCGATTCTCCCCCCGCGCTTCAGGCCGAGAAGCGCATGCGGTAGTCGCGGAGCTGTTTGAGCGGGCCGCTGATGGCGGGCGTGCCCTCCCACTTGGCGACGACGTAGCGGCGGCGCTCCTCGTAGTTGGCCGCGGGGTCAACGCCGAGCGCGCGCAGCACGCGCACCGACGAGTTGATGGCGCGGTGGAGGTAGGTCATCCCGCAGAAGCGCTGGATGCGGAAGCCGCCCACGGTCATCTGGAACGCGAGGTCGTTGTCCTCGCAGCCCCAGCCCTCGCGGTCGAACGGCGTCGCCGTGTCGAAGCGCACCCCCGACTCGAAGACCTCGCGGCGGAAGAGGCCGTACTGCGTCCACGCCAGCAGCGTGTCGGCGTCCAACTGCATCCCCGCGAGCGCGTAGAGGTGCGGCGTCGCCTGCTGGCGCAGCGGCGACTGGCCGTACATCGCCGCGCCGACGCATCCCAAAAGCCGCCCCGAGTCCTCCATGTGCCGCAGCATGGCGAACGAGGAATGGGGGACGATTTCGATGTCGCCGTCCGTGAACAGGAGGTAGTCGCCGCCCCGCTCAAGGAAGTGGTCAATTATCTGGTTGCGCGCGACCGAGCTGCCGCGGTTCTCGTCGTTGAGGATGAAGCGGTGCTCGACGGCGAGCTTGCCGTCCAGCCCGGCCAGCGCCTCGCGCAGCCCGTCGGCCGAGCCGTTGTCGCAGACGACGACCGAGGCGTCGTGGCCGAGCCGGCCGAGCATCGCCGCCTCGCGGACGAGCGCGCCGAGCGACTCCAGGCTGATGTCGCGCGTGTTCCACGTCAGCAGCCCGAGCGTCACCTTCCTGCGCGGCGGCAGCAGCGCCGCGCCGTCGCCCTTGCGGAAGACCGCGCCGACGGTCGCGTGCGGGTAGGGCTCGACGTTGCGGTAGAGCGTCGCGTCGGACTGCGAAGGCGACTCGGGCGGCGCGCCGCCCGCTCCCCCGCCGAGCGGCGCCAGCCCGTGGCGCGCGCACGCCTCGGCCAGCCCCGCCGGCGTCACCCGGTTGAAGCCGTTGAAGACCTCGCCGCCGTCGGCGCGCACGAGCCCCATGCGCAGCAGCTCGGGCCGCGTCCGGAAGTCCTCGAAGTAGAAGTCTGAGGTGACGACGAGCAGGCCGCCCGGCTTCAGCTTGCGCGCCATCTCGGCGAGCAGTTGCTCGCGCTGTTCGGCGAGGAGGTGTTCGAGCGTGTTGACGCACACCACGCGGTCGAAGGACTCGTCGGGGAAGCCGACGGGGGGCTCGAAGCGCGCGCCCTGCGCGGGGCTGTGGTGGCGGTAGAGGACGTGCGGGTAGAGCTGGCGCACGCGGTCGGCGAAGTCGAGCGGGTTGATGGTGCAGTCGAGCACGGACATCGTGCCCGCGAGCCGCGCCTTGTGGAGCGCGAAGGGCAATTCCCAGCGGCGCATGCGCGGGTAGTCGCGCCCGTGGTTGAAGGCCGCGAACTCCGGCAGCGCGAGGTCGGACTCGCGCGCCACGGTCATGTCGGGCAGGGGCTCGGGAATCGAGAAGTCTATGTTCATCGTCGTGCCGTCCGTGTGAAGTTGGGCGCCGCGGTCGCGCTCGCCCGCGCGGGCGGCGGCCGCGCCGGCGACGGCGAGCGAGAGCGGCTGCGCGAGGCCGAGCGCCGCGGCCGTCGCGTCGCCGCGCGCGTCCTCGCCGCCGACGGGCAGCCAGCAGTCGAGCCCCGCCGCGCCGAGCGCCGCCGCCGCCTCCGCGCCGAAGGCGAAGTGCCCGCCCGCGCCGCGCAACAATTCGCGCCCCCCGTCCGTGAAGGCCGAGGCGGGCGCCGCGACGTGCGCCACGACGACCTTCGGCCGCGCGCCCGCCGCCCCTTCGTCGCCGAGCAGGCGCAGCGCCGGCCCTTCGCCGAAGACGACGAGCGCGTCGCTCGCCGCGGCCAGCCGCGCCGCCGCCTCGATTCCAGAAGCGGCCGCGTCGTCAACCGCGACCGTCTCCACGCGGAGGCCGTAGAGCCGGCCGAGCGCGTCGGCCGTCGCGCGCGCGGCGTCGCTGGCGAGCGCGTCGCCCCCGGCGAACAGGAAGGCGACGCGGCGCGAAGTCTCCCAGGGGCACGTGAAGTGCGCGGGGGCGGGGAAGCGCGCGAGCATCTGCGCGCGGTCGTTGACGCGCCGCGTCGCCTGGAGCAGCGCGACGTTCTCGTCGTAGTGCGGGTTCTTCTCGCGGTGGTTGGTCGCGTCGTAGCCGCCGGAGTTCTCGTGGTGCAGGTGGTAGAGGTGCTGGTCGTCGCGCGCTGTGACGGCGGCGTGCCCGAGCACGCGCGCGCGGTAGAACCAGGCGTTGTCCTCGCCGCCCCAGCCGCGGAACCCCTCGCACATCCCGCCCGCGCGCTCAAGGAACTCGCGCCGCACCAGCACCGCGCCGCCGCACGCGCCCTGCCGCGTGTAGAAGGCGTTGACGTGGCGGCAGTCGCCGACGCCGCCGCGCCGCGCCGCGAAGACCTCGGCCGTGTCCTCGCGCGAGAGGTAGCGGACGGAAGTCCACGGGACGAGGCAGTCGAGCCGCCGGCTGTGCATCTCCGCGAGCGCGCGGGGGAGGAAGTCTTCGGGCAGCAGCAGGTCGTTGTCGAGCCAGAGCACGACCTCGCCGCGCGCGGCGAAGGGGACGCCGGCGTTCATCACGCGCGCCTTGTGGAAGACGCCGTCGCTCCGGACGAAGGCGTAGGCGTCGGCGAGCCGGCGCGCGACTGGGAGCGCGTGCGGCGCGTCGTCCATCTCGACGACCGCCACTTCGAGCACGCCCGCCACGCGGCGCAGCCGCTCCAGCGTCGTCGCCAGGTGCGGCAGGCGCTCGCGCCCGCCGTGCGGGACGACGACGCTCACGCCCTCGCGCGACCCGGCGGTCGCGCGAGGCTCGACCAGCCGCAGCGCCGCGTGCGCCTCAGCGTGCGCCTCAGCATTCGCCTCAGCATTCGCCGATGCGTGCGCCTCCGCGTGGGCCGACATGTGAGCTGAGACGTGGGCCGACATATGAGCCGAGGCGTGGACCGACGTGTGGGCCGCGCTTTGAACGGCGGCCCGGGCGTCGTCAGGAGTGTGGCGCGGGGCCGGCGCGGGGCCGTCCCCGTTCCGCGCGTGGTGGGGCGCCGGCGCCCTCCCGGCGCGCCCCAGCGCCCGCGCGACGACCGGCGCCCAGAATCGCTCCCACTGCCTGCCGAAGTCCCAGTGCTCCTCCATCCAGCGGCGGTTAGCCGCGCCGGCCTCGGCGAGCCGCGCCGCGCCCCGCTCGACGAGCGACGCGAGCACCGCCTCAAGCTCTTCGAGCGACGCGCGCACGAACGGCGACGCGGCCGAGCCGGGCGCGCAGCGGCGGAAGACCTCCTCGACTTCGGGCAGCAGCCCGAGGCCGTTGACGACCACGCAGCCCGCCGCCAACCCCTCCAGGCTGTTGCGGTGGTAACTGCCCGTCACGCACTCGTCTATGACGATGTGCGCGCGCCGCTTCATCGCCAGCGACTCGGCGTGCGACACCTGCCCGTGTCGCACGACTTCGAGCCTCAGCGGGTAGCGCGCCGCCAGCCGGTCGAGCGCGCGCATCGTCGTCTCGTAGCCCTTCGAGTGCCAGTAGAGCCTGTGCCCCTGCGGGTAACGCTCGTGCTTGCCCGAGGGCGTGTAGCAGATGGTGACCGTCTCGCCCTTCGGCCCCGGCCGGTGGTCGGCCTCCCAGAGGGGGACGGGGTTGGGGACGGCCGCCCAGCCTTCGAACTCCGCGAGCGCCGCCTGGTACTGTCCGACGACGACGCCGGGGAAGCCCTCGCGCACGAGCGCCTGCTCGACGTTCCACATGTAGTTGTGCGCCATCGTCACCAGCGCCTTGCCCGCGAGCAGCGAGCGGTGGCGCGGCTCGACCTTGCCGTTGTGGACGACGACCACGTCGGCGCGGCGCAACTCCTCCTCGGCGCGCGCGGGCGCGTCCGCCCACTCGATGTCGCCCTCGAAGCTGACGCCGTTGCCGTAGTCCCTGCGCGCCCACACGCAGCGCGCCGCGTGCGGCGTGCGCGCCGAGACGCAGCGCGCCAGGATGGCCGGCACGCCCGCCACGGGCGTCGTCGCGTACGAGACGACGTTCAGCGGCCCGCCGCCGGCGTCGAGCGCGCCGCCGTCGCCGGCCTCCGCGCCGTGAATCGTTCCCGCGCCGTGAAGCGCTTCCGCGCCGGCCCGCCCTTCGCGGTCGGCGGCGGCGAGCGCGGCGAACTCCTCGACGGAGATTTTGGGGAAGGCCGTCAGGCGGCTCGCCGCGCTCAGGTTGAAGACCTCGACGCCGCGCGCGCGCAGCGCGTCGCCGAGCCGGCGGTACTGCGCGTCAATGCTGTCGAGCTGCGGCGCGAGCGAGTGGCGGCCCGTGCGCGCGAAGAAGTGGTGGTCGGTGAAGTCAACGCCGATGAGGCCGACGCGGCGCGCGCCCATGTGCGCGGCGAGGCAGAGCGCCACGTAGGGCGAGTTCTGCGTGTAGTCGAGCGCCTCGGGGTTGGCCGAGCCCGACCCGGCGCCCGTCCCGCCGTAAGTCCCGAGGCGGAACCTGACGACGCCGCCGCGCGCGAGCCCGAGGTCGAGCTGCGTGAAGACGTACTCGGCCTGCGAACGCTCGACGAAGGCGAAGCGGTCGCCCGTGAACTGGTTGCGCGGGTTGACGACGACGAGGTAGCGCGGCTGGAAGCGCCGCCCCACGTCGTTGACGCCGACGGTGACGAACCGCTCGGGCGCGGCCAGCGTGTTCAGCGACTCGCCGCAGCCGCAGACGACGACCGACTCGCCCCTGTGCGCGTCGCGGAATGAGGAGAGGGTGCGCATCGCTTCGGGCTCAGAAGGTGACGTAGAGGCCGCGGCCGGCGTCGGCCGCGCGGCGCAGCGTCTCGGAGAGCGGCCGCAGCTTCTCGGCCAGCTCCGGCTTCTCCGACGAGAGGCGCTCCAGTCGCGCCAGGTGCTCCCTGACCTCCGCGGGGGAGCGGAAGTAGGAGCCCATCTTGCCGGGGTCGAAGGGGTCGCCTTCCGGGCCGAAGGGCGAGCCGAGCACGAGCGGCGCGCCCGCGCCCAGCTCGCCGTCGAGCAGCGTCTCGGCCTCCTCCCAGTCGTAGCCGAGCCCGAGGTCTTCGGCCGGGTCGTAGTACTTCGTCAGCGCGAAGTCGCCGTAGGTGTGCGCGTCCCCGGTCTCGACCATGTCCCGCCAGTCGTCGTCGAGCGGCTCGCCCTCGTAGGGGTCCGTGAGCGACTCGCGCTGCGCCTCGACGAAGTCCACGAGCCCCCCGGTGTGCCCGGATTCGAGCGAGTGGCGGAGCAGCCGGGCCAGCTCGTTCGTGAACGAGTCGTAGTCGAAGACGAAAGCCTTGTGTTCCATTGACATCGTTTCTTGTCTCCTGCCGCGCCGCTACTTCTTCTTCTTGGGCGTGGGCGTGGGCGTGGGCTTGGGCTTGGGTAAAAAGTCGTCGGGCGTGTAGGTCTCTGTGCCGGCGGGCGCGCCCGTCTTGGGGTCGTAGCGCTCGATGATGATCTCCTTCGGGTACTTGCCGGTCTTGGCCTTGTACGCCTCGCAGAAGCGGATGATCTCCTGCCGGTCTTTGGCGAGGGGCCGGCCCGCGGGCTTGTCGTCGAGGATGGTCTCGCGGCTGTAGCTGACGGCGTCCGGGTTGGCGTCCTGCATCTTGGCCCCTTTCTGCGGCGCGCCCGTCTCGAGGTCAACGCGCTTCGGGACTTGTATCGCATTGCCGTCCTTGTCGGCAATGGGCGAGTTGACCTGGTCCCAGTCGCCCGACTTGCGGCGCGCGTCGGCCAGCTTCTTGTGGACGGTCTTGCCGGTGGCGGTGGCCGACGTCTCGCCCGTCTTGGCGGGCTCGGGCGTCGCCGGGGCCGGCTCGGGCGTGGCCGGGGCCGGCTCGGCTGCGGCGGGCTTCGTCCCGGCCTCGGCCTCGGGCGGCTTGGGCGTGGTCGCGGGCTCGGCGTCGGGCGGCTTGGGCGCGGCGGAAGCCTCGCCCTCGGGCGGCTTGGGCCCGGCCGGCTCGGCCTCGCCGGGCTTGGCCCCCGCGGGCTCCGCGTCGCCGGGCTTCGCGCCGGCGGGCGCTTCGGCCTCGGGCGTCGTCGCGCCGGCGGGGGCGGGCTCGTCGGCGCCGGGCGCCTTGACGGGGCCTTCGTCGGGCGCGGCGGCGGGGGTCGCGCCGGCCTCGTCGGGCGGCGCGGCGGTCTGGCCTTCGGGCGTGTCGGCCTCTTTGACGACGCCGCCCTTGCCCTCCTGCGCGTTCTGCTGCTGCGTGATTTCGTTGCTGAGTTCTGCGCCCTCCTGCGCCTTGGCGTGCGGGTCGGGCTCGGCCGCCACGTCGTTGGCCTTCTGCTGGAGGCTCGGGTTCTCCTTGACCTCGCCGAGCAGGTGCGTGATGTCGCACTCGCTACAGCGGACGACGTCGCCGTCCTCGGTCGCCTTGACGTCGTGGCCCTCGGCGTCGGAGGTCTTGGCGACGACGCCCTCCTCGACCTGCGGCTCGCCCTCGTGCGTGGACTTCTGCGGCGTCGGCTCGTTGGCGGGCTGGCCGTCGGGGTGCGGCTGCGCGGCGTCGGGCTCGGGCGCGTCCGTCTTGGTCGGGGGCGGCGCGTCGGGCTCGGGCGTGTCGGTGCGGGTCGGGGCGACGTCCGCCTCGGGCGCGTCCGTCCTGGTCGGCGCCACGTCGGCGCCGCCGGCCTCGGGCGAGGACGGCTTCGAGGTGGTGACTTCGGGCTCGGTCGTGACCTTGACGTCCACGTCGGGCGTGGCCGCGGCGCCGACGTTGGGCGCGTCCACGTGGAGGCCGACCGCGCCCTTGACCGACGTGCCGGCCGCCATCCCGGCGCGCTCGCCCGCCGCCATCGCGCCCTGCTGGATGGCGCCGATGCGCCCTATCTTCGAGAGCCCGGAGGCCGCGGCCGAGACGCCGACGCCGATGGCCGCGCCGATGAGCACGCCTTCGAGCGTCACGGGGTTGCCGACGGCGAGGTCGCCGATGACGCCGCCGCCCGTGTCGAAGACGAGCGAGACGCCGCCGCGCAGCAGCGTCTGCCCGACCGTCCCCATCGAGTTGCCGAGCGTGCCGGCCCACGCGCCGCCGAAGCCGCCGACCGCGCCGCTGATGGCGCCGACGATGGCCGCCTTGCCGACGCCTTCGAGCAGGTCCTCCTTGCCGTCGATGACGTTGTTGCCGAGCTGGATGACGGCGCCCGACGCCGCGCCGACTATCGCGCCGCCGACGACCGCGCCGATGACCGTGGCGGCCGTGCCCGCGCCGACCGCGCTGGCCGCGAGCCCGCCGACGAAGCCGATGACCGCCGGCCCGACGACCAGCGCGACGACGACCACGACGACGATGACGAGCAGAATCTTGAGCGCGCTCTTCCAGCGCGGCTGCACCTGCGCGGCCGCCTCCCTGGCCTTCTCGTCTATGGCGGCGTCGAGGTTCTCCTTGACGTAGTCGCGCAAGCCCTTCTCGAACTCGGTCGCGGCGCGCGTGAAGCCGCTCTCCAGCCCGGAGTTTATCTGGTCGAAGAGGGTCTTGATGCCCTCGGTGACCTGCGTGAAGCCCTGCTCGGCGGTCGTCGCGCTGGTGTCGGCGGTCCGCTGGTGCCCCTCCTGCAAGCCGCCGAAGGTCTGCGCGGCCTGCTGCGCGAGGGCGCTCATGCCGGCGGTGAAGGCGGCGCCGCCGCTGACGGCCTGGTCTACGCCCGACTGGCCGAGCGTGTTGATGGAGTCCACGCTCGTGTCGCCGCCGGCGGCGACGCCGGCCTCGGAGGCGGCGAGCCCTTCGTCGAGCCCCGCGAGCAGCCCGGTCGAGAGTTCGTCTATCTGCCCCTGCGCGCCCGTCAGGAACTGCTGGAGCGTGGCCGAGTCGGGCGGCTGCGAGGCGCGCGCGGCGGCGACGAAGTCGCTGAGCGTCTGGTTGAGCGTCTCGGCCGCGGCGTTGACGGATTCGACGAGCGAGGCGACGGCCGTCGAGGCGTCACGGTCAATGGCCTCCTTCTGGCGCGCGCCGAACTGCGAGAGGGCTTCGAGCTGCGTGGACTCCTGCTGGCCGAGCGAGGCGAGCACGCCGGCGAGCCCCGAGTCCACGGCCCCGGTCATCCCGGCCAGCGCCTCGTCGGCGCCGGCCAGCGCCTCCGTCTCGGCCTGCGAGAGCGCGTCCTCGGCCGCCGTCAGTTGCGACTGGAGCGTGTCGCGCGCGGTCGTCGCCTGCGTCGAGACGTTGTCGAGGTCTTTCTGCTTGCCCTTCTGCGACTCGTCGGCCTGCTTGTTGGCCTCCTCGGTGAGCGACTTCTTGTAGCCGTCGCCGACCTGCACGGCGGCGTCGCCGCTGGCTTCGAGGCGGTTGTCGTGGATGGGGCCGTCGAGGAAGTCGCTCTCGCCGTTGCGCTGGTCGAGGTAGGTCTGCTTGCGCTCGGCGGCGCGCGCGACGGCCGCGTCGCCGGCCGCGGGCCCGGCCGCGCGGAACTTGCGGTCGCCCTCGCTGTAGAGTTCGTGGATGCGCGTGACCTGCGCCGACTCGCGCGAGTCGAGCACGGCGAGCGCGGCGGTGTGCGCGGCCGTGACGCGCTCGCGCGCGGCGAGCGTCGCGGCCTGGATGGCGGCGACGGCCGAGGCGTGCGCGGCGGTGATCTCGGCGCGGGCGGCCTCGGCGTCGGCCGTGGCCGAGGCGCGGACGGCCGCTATCTGCGCCGACAGGAGGGCGCGGTTCTCTTCGACGGCGGCGTCCACGGCGGCCTTGGCGGCGTCGGCCGCGGCGAGCAGCCGCGCGGGGACGGACTCGGCGACCGAGAGGATGGACTCGACCTTGCCGGCGTTGGCGGCGAGGAACTGCGCGGCCAGCGCCTCGGCCTTCGCGCGCTGGTTGCGCGCCGCCTTCGAGGCGGCCGGGTTCTCGTCGGCCTCGTCGCGGTGCTGCGCGAAGCTGACGTTGGCCCCGCGCAGGGCGCCGACGGCCGTGTAAGAGTCGGCCAGCTTCCCGACCGCCTCGGAGGCGCGCGCCACGGCCTCCTCCTTGCCGACGCCCGCGCTGGCGTCGTCGCCGCCGCCGCCGCCGCCGCCTTCGCCCGCGCCCGCCTCGCCGCCTCCGGCCGCGCCTTCGCCGCCCTCGCCGCCCGCGACCTCTTCGGCCGCGCCCTCGACCGCCTCGGCCGAGACGCCCTCGGCCGCGCCCTCTTCGAGCGCGACGGCCCCCGCCTCTTCGGCCGACGCGACCTCCGCGCCGGGCGTCGCGCCGAAGGCGCCGCCGGGCAGTCGGAGCGCCGCCGGGTCGAACGAGGCGGCCGCGTCGAGCGAGGCGGCCGCCGACTCGGCCGCGCCGGGCTGCGCCAAAGGCGGCCGCGCTGGCTCGACGGCGGGCGCGCCCGCGACCGGAGTCCCCCCGGCGGCCTCGCCCTGCGACTGAGACACCATCTCGACCGAGCGCCGGTGCTCGCCGCCCGAGAGGTCTTCGCCGCCGCGCGCGTCGCCCGCGCGCTCGCGCAGCTCTGTGGGCGTCGCTGAGGCCGAAGCCGAGGCGTAAGACTGGGAGGAGGAGGCGCCCTCGTCGCCGCCCGCTTCGCGTCGGCGCCCGGGCTCGGCCTCGCGCTCGGTCGTCTCCGCGGCCGCGGCGCCGCCCGCGGGCCTGACGGCCGACTCGGGGCGACGCGCCGCCTCGGACGCGCCGGCGTCGGCCGCGCCCCCCCGCCCGCCGTCCGTGGAAGGGGCGCGCGCCGCGCGCTCTACGCCTTCGGCCCCGCCGCTTTCGTCGCGGCGCGCGCCGCCCGCGCCGCCGCCCCCGCGCGCGCCGCGCAGCGAGACGGGCGGGGCCGCGGCGTCGCCGGCCGCGGTGTAGCGCGGCTGGCGCTGCGCCTCGGCGGAGGTGAGCGCGCCGCCCTCGGCGGCGGGCGCGTCTGTCCGCGACGCGGCCTTCTTCAGGCTGCGCCGGCGGCTCTCCGCATGTGAGACGCTCGTGCTCAAAACGTTTCTCGGCGCGCGGCCGGGCGGGGCCGGTCAAAGG